>CAZEYH010000036.1:0-10494 GCA_964515895.1 uncultured Clostridiaceae bacterium
AGTTAGACCTGGTGACAGGTCTCGCTTACCCGACGAAAAGAAATATTGTTTTTGCTTTAAAGCAAAATAATATAAATAAAATAGATAGAAAATAGGAGGGTGCATATGTATCTAATTAAAAAAAGTTTTTACAAAAAGGCAGTTTTTGCAGCATTGGTGTTATGTTTATTGTTGACAGCATGTACATCAAATAATAAGGCATCGAAAGATCCGTCTGTAGAAAATAATAATACTGCCGAATCAAAGCAAGAAATGTCCAACTTTAATGCTACAGGGTATCCTGTAGTGAATGAACCGATAACTATCAAAATTGTGGCAAAACACAGTATTGGTAAGGATCAGTACAAATATGGTGAAATGCAGCTTTTTAGGGAAATATCTGAAAAAACCAATGTACTTGTCGAATGGGATGAAATAGCAGGTAGTGCATTTGCAGAAAAGAAAAGTCTGATATTTGCAAGTAATGATCTTCCTGATGCCTTTTGGGGTGAAGGAATGTCAGATGCGGATATATTAACCAATCAGGAATTTTTTATTCCACTTAACGACCTTATCGATAAATATGGAACTAACATAAAAAAAGTTTTTGCAAAAAGACCGGAAACAAAGCTTTCAATTATAGCATCAGACGGCAATATGTACTCCTTGTTTAGAGTAAGGGAATTATACTTTCCTGCAGGAAGGACAACATGGGGTATAAACAAGAAATGGTTAGATAGACTCGGTTTAGAAATACCTAAAACTACCGATGACTTCTACAATGTATTAAAGGCATTTAAAACACAGGATCCCAATCAAAACGGGAAAGATGATGAAATTCCGTTTATATTCCATCATGCAATGGGTTCAGGTTCAGTAAGAAGTGCTGCAGATTTTTATCCTGCTTTCGGTGTGTACGAGAACACTTCTAACTCTGAATTAACATATCATCTTATGCTAAGAGATGGTAAGGTAGTATTTACTCCGATGGATCCTGGTTACAAAGAAGCCCTGAAATATTTGAATAAACTTTATGCTGAAGGATTGTTGGATAAGGAGATATTCACCACAGATTCCAATACATACTATGCTAAAACAAGAAGTGAAGAAGATTTAGTAGGAGTTGTTATAGATTGGACAATCGATGGTGCAGTAGGTGTTGAACGAGCAAAGAATGATTTTGTACAGCTTGGTGCACTAATCGGGCCTAACGGTGATCAGGGGTGGGGTATTGTATCAGGTTCTCAAATAGGCAGACACATGTTTGAGATAACTACCAAAAACCAATATCCTGAGGCAACAATGAGATGGGTAGATGAGTTCTATGATCCCATAAACTCCGTACAGGCCTTCTTTGGACCAATTGGTGAAATGATAAAGAAAGAGGGAGATAAACTCATTGCTCTTGAACCTGAAGAAGGAAAAAGTTACGGTTCATGGAAATGGGGACGCACTTGTGCAGACAGTGGCGCATATGCAGCTCTTAAGGAATACAGTTCTTTCTTTATTCCTCCAGAACAACAGGTAGCACGTGCAAAAGCAGAAGAATTTGTTGCTGAACATCTTCAAAAGGAACCTTTCCCGAATATATTCTTTTCTACAGAGGATGTTGCTGCTCTAAAGAAAATATTGGTTGATATAAATACATTTGTTGAAACATCAAGAGCTCAGTTTGTCACAGAGGATGATATAGACAAAAAATGGGATGAATATGTACAACAGCTTGAAAAAATGAAAATTAACGATGCATTGAACATACTGCAAAGAGCATATGAACAGTATATTAAAAACAATTAAAAAATTAATAAAAACATTCTAACGATTACATTTTTATCCCGGTTTAGAGTTAATTATTTACTTTGAACTTATTATCGGGCGTAGAGTAATCTTCGCCCGATAATAATACGGTTATCAACCCAAAAAGTCATGAAATGACTTTTTGACGACACTTAAGACACTACGATAGGCGTGTTGATTTATGTAATACAGATAGTTATAATTAATGTAGTGATATAGCTACAATTGATGAAATAAAAATAAGGCAAGTGACAATTAGCATAAGAGGGGTGTAAAGCTTGAAAAGAATACAAAAGAATGCATTTTTATATAGGTATATCATATCCTTCTTGCTGATTTTAATTATTCCCATGATCTGTCTATTATTTTATATTGTAAATGTAATAAAATCTAATATGCAAAAAGATTTAATGGTTGCTGATTATAATAATACGCTTTATATTCATAATGCTGTAGATAACAGTATCCGGAAGTTTGAAAATCTTGCATTGCTTGCAATGAATAATCCTAATTTAAAAACTTATTTTCTGGAACAATCTTATTTTAACTATTATCAAGCAGTCAGTACATTAAAGCACATAAAGGGTACGGATGAGCTTCTGAATGCGTTGGTATTATACAATAAGTCAAACGATTTGGTTATCTCAAATTTTGGCACTATCCCAAAACAGTATTTTGGTAATAAAGTGCTTTCCGCATCTCTTGATAATAAAATTGCGCTGAAAGATTTTATAGAAACCATTATACAACCAGTATATACATATGGCTATGTAAATATTTCAGGTATTGGAGAACGGAGATGTTTATTGTATTTTTATCCTACTGCATCCGATTTTGATCAACTGAAATCTATCATAATAATGATTGTTGATGTTCAAAACATAATTGACTTATTTGATGAGCAATATAATAGTGTTAGCGGTTCGGTATTTATACTGGATGACAATAATAACATTGTTGTAGAGTATGGAAATGCAAATAATAAATTATTGAATGAGTATTTACAAAATAATAATCGACCTTTGAATGGATCTGAAGTCTTTTTATATCAAAACAACAAATATTGTGTTTCCGGCATAACTTCATTAAAAACTGGATGGAAATATATTAGTATTGTGTCATTTTCAATTGCTAATAAAGATTTTACAAATAATATGCATATCTTCTACTTCATGCTTATTATACTTTTTATATTAAGCGGATTAGGAATATACATTTTTATTAGGTTAAACTACAATCCTCTGCTTAAATTAAAAAAGCAGATAGAACCAATCGTTGAAACCAAATCATTGAATGAGGTTGAAACGATTCAGACTGCAGTAAATAAGTTAATTAATAATGTAGATAGAATGTCTTCATGGATGAAAGATGTTGAACCTGCCGTGCATAACTATCTAATACATCAAATGCTTTGCGGCTATAAAACAGATGCTAAAGATTTCAAACGTTTAAGCCGGGAATTTTCTTTCAATTATTGCAAAAGCAAATTTATGGCTGGTGTTGTTAAGCTAAAGAAAACGGATTACAGAGATGTCATATCTAACCTTGTAAAAATTAGTAATGATAGTCTTAAATTATACTATATAAATATTCCTATAGACGATATGTTGATAGCAATATTTAATTTTGAAGAACATGATTATGAAACAGTTTTAACTTCATTATATAATATTATAGAACACATAAACATAAGAAATAAGTCTGAAATCCATATATCTCTTGGTAGACCGGGTGAGCTTCAAAATATCGGTAAATCATATTTTGAAGCTTGTATTGGAGAACTATTTAGAGAATTCGGGTCAAAAGAACAGAAATTATTTTGCTTTAATGAAATAACCAAGACTACAGATAGCCCATCAACCGGATTTTGCCCGGGACATATAAAGGATTTTGAATTAAATATTTTACGTGCCAATGTTGAATATTTAGCCAAGTTTCCGACAATGATTATGCACGAAATTACTAAAAATAATTTACCGGAATACTATATTAGTTATATTATATATGAATTGATAAGAGTTGTTATACGGAGTTTGACAGATGATGTCAATCTGCCTGTTCTTTTAGAGAAGATATGGGATTTTATTTATACTAAAAGTCCAATATTTTCCACGGATGGCCTTGAAGAAGTTATTACTTTTATATGTACTGCTATTATTCAATATATTGAACAAAATCCAATAATAGTGGATCCCATACTAAATGATATACTGAAATATATCAATGCCAACTACAATAAACCGGATTTTTCCATACAGCTGACAGCAAGTTTTTTTGATATGTCGCCATCATGGCTAAGCCACTATTTTAAGTCAAATATGCATATTACTATAATGGAATATGTTCAAGGTAAAAGAATTAAGTATGCGCAAAAGCTTATTCTTAATAATAAGTGTTCAATAAATGAAATTTCTGAACAATTGGGGTATTGTAATGTATCCAGTTTTTCACGAGCATTCAAAAAAATAGCAGGAATGACACCTAATCAATATAAAGAGATGTGTGATAATACTAAGTAGATTGACTTTTTAAAGCAAATTCGATTTGCTCGGGAAATTAAGTGGGGACATTGTAATCCCTCACTGAACAAGGTTTCTATTATAATTTATGTCTATATACAATGATTTTTTACTATGAAAGGAAAGGAATATTTATGAGTAAAAGGAATATTATAACGGATGTTAATATAAGCGATAACTTTTGGAACCCGATAATCAAAAGAAATAGTGAAGTGACAGTTCCTGTATGCCTTGCAAGATGTGAGGAAACAGGTAGGATTTCAAATTTTGAAAATGCTGCATTAGATAAAAAAGGGAGTTTTCAAGGCAGATTTTATAACGATGCCTGTTTGTATAAGGTGATAGAAGGAGTAGCAAACACCCTAAAACTGAAAGCAAATGCTGAACTGGAAAAGGCTGCCGATAGTATCATAGATAAAATTGCCGCGGCACAAATGGACGATGGATACATTATGACATATTTTCAGCTTCAAGAACCGGAGAACCGCTGGACCGATATGGGAATGCATGAAATGTATTGTGCAGGCCATCTTCTTGAAGCAGCTATTGCTTATTATGAGGTAACGGGAAAAGATGAGCTTTTATGTGTTGCTATCAGGTTTACAGAACATATAATGAATTTATTCGGTGAGGGGAAAAAGCACTGGGTCCCGGGACATGAAGAAATTGAACTTGCACTTATTAAATTATATAATAAAACCGGGGAGAAGAAATACTTGGAATTTTCAAAGTGGCTGATTGAACAGAGGGGAAAGGGGTTGTCCAGGGGAAGAGACTATAGTCAGGAATTTTATAATACTAAATACAATCAGGATGATATACCCTTTGCTCGGCAACGAACTGTAAAAGGTCATGCTGTCAGGGCAATGTATCTTTATAGCGCTGCAACGGATATTGCTTATGAAACTGGTGATAATACTTATATTTCTGCTCTTTTAGCTATATGGGATAATGTAGTTCAAAAGAATATGTACATAACAGGTGGTATCGGTTCGACCAAATTTAACGAAGGATTTGTAGCAGACTATAATTTACCAAACAAAACAGCGTATTGTGAAACTTGTGCTTCTGTGGGAATGGTATTCTGGAACTTTAGAATGATGTGTCTTACAGGCGAAGCAAAGTATTTCGATATTGCAGAACGATCCATGTACAATGGAGTATTATCAGGTGTAAGTTTATCAGGAGATCTGTTCTTTTATGATAATGTTTTGGAAAGTGATGGAGATAAAAAGCGAAGTCCCTGGTTTACAACTTCATGCTGTCCTACTCAAATTGCACGTTTCATACCTACAGTGGGCAACTATTTTTACTTGAAAAATGATAATTGTTTATGGATAAATATGTATGCTTCCTCTCAAACTAAAGTTAAGTTAGGAGAATCGAATGTAACATTAATTCAAAAAACCGGCTATCCCTATGAAGGTAAAGTAAAAATAACATTTCACACAGAAAATAGATTTTCAGCAAGAGTCTATCTGCGTATTCCGGAATGGTGTGATAATTGGAACTTGTGCGTCAATTCAACATTTGAAGATGTTACTATGAATAAAGGCTACCTTATCCTTGATAGAACATGGTCTGACGGTGATGTTATTACCCTAGTACTGGATATGCCTGTAAAAATTAACTACAGTCATGAATGTGTTGAAGAAAACAAAGGCAAGGCTGCAATTTCAAGAGGACCTCTTGTGTATTGTATTGAAGAAATCGATAATGTACAATATGATGATGTAAAAATTGATCCTCAAGGTGAATTTTCTATTATTAATACGACTATAGGTACTATAGATGCTAAAGGTAATATAGATACTAAAGATGCTATGGAAACAAGATTTATAAAATGGCATACTAAAAATGCAGATGCTGTTGCTGTACCATATTATTTATGGAACAATCGAGGACAGGGGAAAATGAAGGTATGGATTCCTCTTAAAGCTGTAAGTGAGAAGTGAGAACCCGGGTATGAGAATTAGGAAGTGAGAAATATGATTACATAGATTAAAGAGTGTACAAATTCTATAATTTTGACGTTGAGTGAGTTTTTTAGTAAAAATCATATTATTAATAAAAGGAGCGGTTTTTATGTATGAGAAAAAAAACAACAAGTTGCCGCTAGGGCAAATATTAGCTGACGGTTGGCTAAAAGAACAGCTTATCGCACAAGCAAAAGGCCTTACGGGGAATTTAGATTTGATATGGAGTGATCTTGGTTCCGATAGCGGATGGTTGGGAGGAAATGGAGAGAGCTGGGAGAGAGGTCCTTATTTTTGTGATGGTCTTGTGCCGCTTGCTTTTTTGTTAGAAGATAATGTTTTACTTGAAAAAGTGGAGAAATGGATAAGTTGGACTTTGCAAAGCAAAACTCCGGAGGGGTTTTTCGGGCCTAAAGGAAACGACGATTGGTGGCCGAGGATGGTTATGTTAAAAGCCTTGATGCAATACTATGAGGCAAAACCGACTCCTAAAATTTTATCTTTAATGTCAGATTATTTTCAATATCAGTTTAATAAAATTGATGATAAACCGCTTACTGATTGGGGAAAGTTCAGGGTGTCGGAAAATATTGATGCTGTTTTATGGCTATATGAAAAAACCAATGATTCTAAACTTTTAGAATTGGCTGACAAATTATTTAAACAATCCTTTAATTGGTCCGATTTCTTCAGAGATTTTCCTTATAAGAAGCCCATAGGAAATTATATGGATTGGCAGGAAGTACATGAAGCACATCTACCTGTAAATGAAAGAACATTAGCCTTTCCTGATTATATGAAAAGCCATATAGTTAATGTGGCAATGGCGGTCAAATACCCTATATTAGCTATGCGTCTGTATAACAATCGAGAACATAAGGAAATTTTAAAAAAAGGCCTTGAAGATTTGTATAAATACCATGGAGTGGCAAACGGTATGTTTATCGGGGATGAGCATCTTAACGGAAATAGTCCGTCTAACGGTAGTGAGCTTTGTGCTGTAGTAGAGTTAATGTATAGCTTGGAGAAAGTTGTAGAGATTACAGGGGATACATTTTATGCCGATTTACTTGAGAAAGTTGCCTATAATGCTTTACCGGCGACAATTGACAAGGAATTCTGTTCACATCAGTATTTACAACAGGCAAATCAGGTTTTATGCACTGTTGCAAAAAGAGATTGGTATAACAATTTGGATGACTCTAATATTTTTGGCCTTGAACCTAATTTCGGATGTTGTACTGCCAATATGCACCAAGGATGGCCAAAGTTTGTTCAAAATATGTGGCTCAAAACAGAAGGCGGTTTTGTTGCCATGCTTTATGGACCATGCATATTATCAACAAAGCTCAATGATGGAAATATGATTAAAATACATGAAAAAACCAATTACCCATTCAATGGAAATGTTGATTTTGATATTTGTATGGAAGCTCCTAATACCTTCGAGCTACAACTTAGAATCCCAAAATGGTGTAAATCATTTTCCCTGTTTGTGAATGACAGTAAGGCTTCCTATACAATTAAGGATGGATTTATTCATTTGGAAAGGTTATGGAAAGATGGTGACTGTATTAAACTTATTATGGACATGCCGATTACAACATCATTTTGGATAAACAATTCTGTTTCTATAGAGAGAGGCCCGTTATTGTTTGCTTTAGATTTGGAAGAAAATAAGAAGCTGATAAGCAGAACACCGCCTTTTGCAGATTGGGAGTTATATCCCCAAAAGAAATGGAATTACAGATTACTTCTTGATGGCATAGAGTTTAAAGAAAAATTTAATTGCTTTAATAAAGATGAGCAGAGTAAAAATCTTAACCTATATGCAGTAAAAAATAAATTCGTAGAGATAGAGGTTTATGCCACTCCATGTGAAGAATGGGATCTGATCAGGAATAGTGCAGGTCTTCCTCCCAACAGTCCTGTTACTATAAATTCGGATGATTGCATTAAACTGAGTTTGATACCTTATGGATCTACAATGCTGAGAATTTCCCAATTTCCATGGGGCGTTTTACGAAATGAAGAAACAATCGATAATAGGAAATAGGAAATGGAGGTTAGTTTGAAAGAAAATGAAAATTTATTTAATTGATCTGGATGGTACATTATATAGAGGGAATGAACCTATTGAATATGCTGCTGAATTTATAGATTACTTGAACAACAATAATAGAAAATACCTCCTGATAACAAACTGCCCATTAAACAGTCCCGAAGAGATTGTTATGAAATTAAAAACAATGGGCATATGCACAACAAAAGATAAAATTCTGACAAGTGCATTAGCTTGTAGGGATTATTTATTGGATCATTATTCCGGAAAGAAAGTTTTTATTATAGGTTCACCAAGCTTCAAGGAATTACTCCGCAAGTCGGGTATTCAATTAACAAATGAGTATTCTGATGTAGTAGTTATAGGTTATGATACACAGTCAACCTACGCACAGATTAAACAAGCATGTATAAATATACTGAATGGTGCTGAATTTATTTCTACAAATATGGACAATGTAATTCCATTCGGGAAAACATTTATTCCTCATACAGGAGCAATTACATCTGCAGTGCAATATGCCGTGAATAGGGAGCCTATTGTTATTGGAAAACCATATAAACAAATGTTTAACAGTGCTATGAAAATACTAGACTGCGATAGACATGACTGTGTTGTTATAGGTGATAGACTGGATATAGATATACAATTTTCATATAACAATAATATCTATGGATATTTGGTCTTTACAGGGGTAACAAAATGTTCGGATATTACAAATAGTATTATCAAACCTGACAAATGTTTTAATAATTTGAGAAGTATTATAGAGATGGAAAGGGGTAATTTCGATGTATTATAATCCATATAGCTTACTTAATACCCAAAACTATAAATGGATAAAAACGAATTTTCATACACATGCAGGTGTTTGTGAAAAAGGTAATTGTGGTGAATTGCCAATGAATGAAGTTATTGAAGCATACAAAAAAGCCGAATATGAAGCTCTTGCAATATCAAACCACAATATATATATACCATGGGAAAATGAATATCCGGATATTAATATTATAGATGCTGTTGAGTATAGCAAACATCCTCATATGCTTTTAATTGGAATAAGAGAATATGAAGACATACCCCATCAGGAAGCAATATATCGCACAGTAGATAAAGGGGGCTTTGTTATTTTATGTCACCCCAATTGGATGAAAAAAGGTTATTGGGATTGGAATGATTTGGAGAAAATTGATGGGTATCTGGGGATTGAAATATTGAATCCTGTTATATATACCCTTAAAGGTTCAGGATTAGCACTTGATGCGTGGGATTATTTACTGTCCGGAGGTAAAAAAGTTTTTGGCTTCGGTAATGATGATTTTCATCAATGGCGTGACTTGGAACGCAGCTTTAATGTAATTTATGCCAAATCAAACAGTTTTCGAGATATCAAAGAAGCAGTTCAAAAAGGAAGTTTTTACGTTTCCAACGGAGTAGCATTGTCTGATTTTAATTTTGACGGGAAAACAGTTACGGTAGAGGCAAGCTTATTTGTCGAAACATATGTTGAGGAATATGAATACAGATTTATCGGCTTGAATGGAGTTGAGTTATATAAACACCAAGGTAAATCCGCTAGTTATGATATAGATATTAGTGAACCTTATTTACGTATAGAAATTACTGCTGAGCATGGTGCTAAAATGTTTCTACAGCCATTATTGGATTCTGATTATTTCAAATTATGAAAATAGAAAAATTGTAGTAAGTTCCAGTAATGATTCTTGGAAGTGAAGCTAGTGCGAACATTCCTTTGAGATTGAGTCACCGGAGAGGTTCTTGGCAGACTTTCCGGTAACTCAATCTAATACTGTATATTTAAAGCAGATTTGAAAAATTTTATTCGGGCTATGGCAGGAGTGCATGTGTAAAAATATCGGGCTTCACCTTATACCCCGCGTTTTGAAAGCATATATTCAGGTTGTATTTCACTGATTTCAAGGCCTTTCATGGCTTCACCCAGGTCTTTGGAAACTTCAAGAAGTATTTCAGGGTTATTGAAATTAGCTACTGCAGTAACAATAGCTTTTGCCGTTTTTGCAGGATTTGAGGATTTGAATACACCTGAACCTACAAAAACTCCTTCACTGCCAAGCTGCATCATAAGAGCAGCATCCGCAGGTGTGGCGACTCCTCCTGCTGCGAAGTTAACTACCGGCAG
>CAZEYH010000036.1:10594-12579 GCA_964515895.1 uncultured Clostridiaceae bacterium
GCTTCTACAATATGTCCAATTCGCACTTTTGCCATAACAGGTATGGAAACAGTATTTATTATTCGTTTAACCATTTCGGGATCCGACATTCTTGCTACGCCACCTTGTTTTCGGATATCTGCAGGTACTCTTTCAAGTGCCATAACAGCAACGGCACCTGCTTCCTCTGCAATTTTGGCTTCCTCTGGTGTGGTAACATCCATTATTACGCCACCCTTTAGCTTTTCAGCGAGATTGCCTTCTCGATTATATCTCGCATTAACACTTTTACCTTCATAAATGCTGTTGTTTTTATTTTCACTTACATTCCTATGTGAATTCATATCCAAAACTCCTTTACAAATAAATTATTTTAATATAATATAAACATATAAAAAGCGTATCGATACAATTTACTGGTAATAATAGAAGTTGCTTCGATACTAACTATTTTAGCAGAGAATTAGTACTAATCAATGGGAAATGGTGAAATAAGTTGAAAAGTGTATCGATACAAATAGGTAAAAAAAGTAGTGAACCTCTATATATTCAGATATATAACGAGATTAGAAAGCTGATTATGGAAGACTATTATGTTAACAATGAACGGTTACCCTCGATCAGAGCACTTTCAAATCAACTTGGAGTGAATACGGTTACTGTTATTAATGCATATAGGCTATTGCAAAACGATGGATTTGCAGAGATAAAAACCGGAAGCGGTACTTATGTTAAGAAGCGCGAATTAAAAGTAATATCAACTAGTCCCGAATCTATATCCGATGAGCTTTATACAAGTGAAGATATTGAACTTATGAATAAAGGTAAGATTGATATTAATGCTGCTGTAGTGAATTTTGCTACTACAACTCCATCACCGGATATCTTCCCCCTTGAGGATTTTAAACGTGTAATTATTGAGACTATTGATTCAGATGGTGCAGAGGCCTTTAATTACCAGGAAAGCTTAGGATTTACCGGGCTTCGGGAAATAATAAGTAAAAAGTTTTTTTCAGGGGAAACAAGTAAGAAAATGTCCAATATCCAGATAATATCAGGAGCACAACAGGGTATAGATATTGTTGCAAAGGCGCTTCTAGGGCAGGATGATTGTGTAGTTGTAGAGAGGCCTACCTATGTAGGTGCTAATGCAGTCTTTGAAAGTAGAGGGGCAAAAATAATTAGTGTTGATATTAAAAGTGATGGCATGGATATGGAGGATTTGGCTTCTGTAATGAGAAAATATAGACCTAAGATCATATACACTATACCAACCTATCATAATCCCACAGGGTATATTTATTCACCGGAAAAAAGGAAGGAGCTGTTACGACTTGCAGCAGCATTTGGGAGTTATATCATAGAAGATGATTACCTTAGTGAGTTAAATTATTATGGAGTTGGCAATAGTAATCAAGCTACCGGTAATAATCAAGCTATCCGAACTACTCAATTATCACTTAAAAAAATGGATACTAATGATTGTACAATATTTGTAAAAAGCTTTTCTAAACTTTTGATGCCGGGACTTCGAATAGGTTTTATGGTAGTACCCGGTCATCTCATGGAAAAAATCAACAGTGCAAAACGTGCAACAGATATTTCTACTTCAGGTCTTATACAGAGAGCTTTTTTTCGCTATATTGAGAGCGGGCTGTGGGAAAAGCATTTAGATAGAATAATGAAAATTTATAAAAAAAGATATGAACTTATGCTTTTGTATTTAGAAGATATGAAAAAATATGGTGTGAAATTTACTCAACCCGGAGGAGGCTTTAATTTCTGGGTTAAACTACCTACGGGAATGGATGCTAATGAACTTTATTATCATACAGCTAAAAGAGGTGTAGTTTTTATACCCGGGAGCGTTTTTTCTTATGGGCGAAGTAATGTAAGTGCAAATTATGCCCGATTAAGCTTTGCTCAAACAGATGAAGCAGATATTAAGTACGGAATGACTGTACTTGATGATTATATTGAAAAGAGCGCCAAAGGCTATAGAAGTG
>CAZEYH010000037.1:0-12554 GCA_964515895.1 uncultured Clostridiaceae bacterium
CTATGGAAGGATATTCAAATCCTTTATTCAAGCTACCACGGGTAATAATTACTTTTCCGGGTAATAATTCTATATCTTTTTCATCTATGTATACTGCCTCAACATTATTAGAAGTAAGTTCATCTCGGAGTTTTTCCCCACGGGCTCTAGTACCTGCCAATATAACAACTCTATTATTATCTCGTTTCCACTCTGCTACATCATTCAAAAGAATATCCATAAATCCATGGTATGAGCCTATTTGTTTAGATAAAATGTTATAGCTCTCGAATTTCTCAGTTTTATACAACCTGCCATATTCTCCTGAAATAATAGTACTGAAATGAACACTATGCTTTTTCCCCAATCTCCTAGATATATCATCATAATCATAGTATATATCAATATTTTCGGGTAAAATTCTACCTTTTTCCAGCAGTCCTTTACATAACTCATGATGTTCTAAAAGTAAATTATCCACCCTCTGGTTAATGCGAGAAGCTTCATCTAGAAAAACAATTAGATTATCTTCCATATAATCTAAAATATATCCCGATTCCTTCAAAATATATGGAATATAGCGATCTATTCCGGAAAAGTAAGGACTGGCTTCAAACCGCTCAATATCTCGTTCTATATTTGCCTTAATTTGTTTTATGAAATCAGAATTCTTATTATTCTTTAATTTTTTTATATTTTTAGCTAAATCCTCTTTTATTTGTTTAATTATTTTCTCTCTTTTATAGCTGGGATATAAAATTTCTTTTGCAGGCAAAACCTTGACTTCTTCCAGTTTATCTATGGAGCGTTGGGATAAAGCATCAAATACTCTGATAGAATCAATTTCGTCATCAAACATTTCTATTCTATAAGGATCTTCTCCGTCTACTGAAAAAATATCTAATATTCCGCCTCTAATAGCAAACTGTCCTTTTCCCTCTACTATATCCGTTCTTTCATAACCCATATTGATAAGTTTTTCTATCAACGTCTCCAGATCTTCCCTTGAACCACATTTGAAGGATAATATATTCCCATGAAAAAGCTCTTTTGGCATAATTTTATGGGAAATAGCTTCAACAGATGTAACAATAAATTGGTATTTTCCCTCCAATATCTTATTAAGTATTGTTATTCTTCGGAAAATCTCATCATTACTTTTGGCTTCAACATCATAATATATGATTTCTTTTGTTGGAAATAAAAGGACCTGTTCCCCGAGGAAAAATGAAAGGTCCTCATACATACGTCTTGCCTGAATTTCATTAAAGGTAACAAATAGTCCCTTACAGTTAAGATGCCTAATGATAGCATACGCAAAATGGGCCTTTTGAGAATCAGAAGGCCCCACTATACTTACAGGATTTGTATAATCTTTAATAGATTCTAATATTTTATTATACTCTTTAAGTTCTAAAAGAGGTTTAATTAAATAATCCATACTTTCTTCGTTTCCTATATCTTATGTTTTTTATATAGCTATTGCCTATATACGCTTAACTGTTAAATTTAGCCATTAGCATTTTCATTCAATTACTATTTGTTTTATTCAGCTGCTAGTTATTTGTTATTCAACAATCGGCTATATTAACTTAACCGTTAAATTTAGCCATTGCTTCATCAACACCTAATTTAATAATTGTAACTGCGGCTTCTGAAGCTTTTGCAATACTATGAGTAATAATATTTTTTTCATCTTTATTAAACTTACCTAGCACATAATCTATAATATCCATATGTTGGGGTACTTTATCTATACCTATTCTAATCCTTGGAAAGGTATCCATCTGCAAATGATAGATAACGGATTTCATTCCTTTATGAGTTCCGGCACTTCCACCCCGCCGTATCCTAATCTTTCCCAGAGGTAAATCTATATCATCATATATCAATATTAATCTATCTATAGGGGTTTTATACCATTCAACTATATCTCTTACACTCTCCCCACTAGCATTCATATATGTTTGAGGTTTTACAAGCAAAACTCTTTTATCTTCTATAAAGCCATCCCCAATAAGAGCTTTATGCTTAAGTTGCCCTATGTTTATACTGTACTTTTTAGATAGAATATCAATAGTATCAAAACCTACATTATGTCGGGTGTTCCGATACTTTAATCCGGGATTCCCCAGTCCTACTAATATATAAAAATCTTCCAAGCAATTTACTCCTTCCCAACTGCCTTTCTTCTATAATTTTACTCCTACCTGAAACTTTTTCTTTTACGTAAACAAGGAACTTATAGAAATATCTCCATATATTCTTTCAATAGCTTCCGCAAATATTGGTGCTACGGAAATTGATACTATTTTATCTATACTTTTTTCCTTAGTCAAAGGTATTGTATTTAATACCACCAGTTCTTTTATTGACGACTTGGTTATTCTTTCAACTGCAGGACCGGATAAAACTCCATGAGTACCACAAGCATATACTTCCTTTGCTCCTAATTTCGTTAATGCCTCTGCTGAATTAACAATTGTACCGGCTGTGTCAATCATGTCATCTATAAGTATAGCCCTCCTATTTGAAACATCACCTATAATATTCATAATCTCACTTACATTCGCTTTTGGCCTTCTTTTATCTACAATTGCAATAGGAGCATCAAGACGTTCAGCAAGTTTTCTTGCCCTGCTTACACTTCCTACATCAGGAGATACTATTATCAAATCATCTAGTCCACTAAACTTCTCTTTGAAATATTCCGCTAATATAGGCACTCCAAGAAGATGATCCACAGGAATATCAAAAAACCCTTGTAATTGTGGTACATGCAGATCCATAGTCAATACCCTGTCAGCTCCGGCAACTGTAATAAGGTTAGCTACCAGTTTGGCTGATATGGGATCCCTTGCCTTTGCTTTTCTATCCTGTCTTGCATATCCAAAGTAAGGCATAACTGCTGTAATTCTGCCTGCTGAGGCTCTTTTAAGAGCATCAACCATTATAAGAAGTTCCATAAGATTATCATTTACGGGGTGACAAGTAGATTGAATAACAAATACATCTGATCCCCTTACTACTTCTCCAATATTGACCTCGGTTTCCCCATCACAGAACTTGCCTACAGTAGCAATTCCTACAGGAAGTCCTATCTTTTCAGCAATTTCCTCTGCTAATGTTCTGTGTGAATTTCCTGAAAAGATTTTAATATCCTTACCATGTAAATTCATTTTGCACCCTTCTTTCGTTAGTTTTAATTAATTTTAATTAGCTTTAGTTGGTTCTTGCTATTTTTTTTACTAGTCACTGTTAGACTTTTCTTTCCATACCCCTTTTCTTTACCCAATCCTCTTTTATTACCTGTCTTTCCCTAGCAATTGCCAGAGAATACTCAGGAACCTCATCAGTAATAGTTGAGCCTGCCGCAATATAAGAATTGTCTTTTACAGTAACAGGAGCTATTAAATTAACATTACATCCCACAAAAGCATTATTTCCGATATCTGTTTTATTCTTTTCCTTTCCGTCGTAATTTACTGTAATAACTCCGCATGCTATGTTAGTATTCTTTCCAACAGAAGTATCACCTATATATGAAAGATGAGGTATCTTTGTCTTATCTCCTATAATTGATTTCTTCAGCTCAACAAAATCTCCAATTTTTACATTGCTTCCAATCCGATTTCCCGGCCTTATATATGCAAAAGGCCCGACAGAAGTCTTATCTCCAATTACACTTTCCACTACAATAGAATTTGTAATTTCTACACCATCGCCTATAGTAGAAGAAATAATTCTACTATTTGGGCCAATTATACAATCTTCACCAATATCGGTATTACCTTCTATTATTGTTCCCGGATAAATAACTGTATCCATACCTATTTTGACTCCATCATCTATAAATGTGGAGTTTGGATCAATAATAGTTACTCCACTCTTCATATGGCATTCAAGAATTCTTTTTTTCATTACTTCCGATGCCTGGTATAATTGAATTCTATCATTGATACCTAGTATCTCTACAGGATTTTTAACTTCATAAGCACCTACTTTTAATTCCTTTTTCAAAAGTATCTCAATTGTATCAGTTATATAGTATTCTCCCTGATCATTATTATTGTTAAGCTCTTTGAGTGCAAGTAACAAATCTTCTATCCAAAAGCAATACATCCCTGAATTTATTTCATTGATATTCAACTCTTCAGGAGAAGCATCTCTGTGTTCCACAATTTTAACCACATTTCCATGCAAATCTCTAACTATCCTACCATAACCTGTAGGATCATCAAGAAATGCTGTAACGATTGTAGCCCGACAACCACTATTTCGATGATATTCAATAGCGCCCTTAACAGTCTCCTGAGAAATTAATGGCGTATCCCCGTACAAAATAAATACAAGCCCTTCTCTTTCTCTCAATAAACTTTCAGCCTGCATCACTGCATGCCCTGTGCCCAGCTGTTCTTTTTGAAGTACATATTTATATTTATCTCCTAAGCATTCTTTTACTTGGTCGGCTCCATGCCCTACCACAACTATAGTTTCTGTAAATCCCACTTTTTCAACAGTACCGCAAACCCAATTAATAACCTGTTTACCATAAACCTTATGAACCATTTTTGAGTACCTGGATTTCATCCTCTTTCCTTCACCGGCTGCCAATACTAATGCTATTAAACTATCCATATAATCCATCCCTCCCTTATTCCATGTTATATTCTCTCACTTTTCATAGAAACTTTCAACACAAAAAAAATAGTCTACAAATAATTCATGTAGACTACAAGTTTAGAAGCAAGTTTTCCTCCCAAATTGACCAAATTTAACTATAAGATTGACTTCACTGAAACTCTGCACGACTAAAGTCGGCAGGTTCTAATGTACTTTTCAACCTTTGCACTAACCCGAAAGTATAATGTCACTGATTGACTTCCATTAGACTTTCACTATCAATTGTTCTTGTGAACAAATTAACGGTAGTATTACGCCCGTTTCAAGACGTTTTAAGCCTACATCCCTTCGACTGTAGTCGTGGGCTTTCGGCTAAGTATACTGCAATCAAAATTATCCCCGATCTTCGTATACCTTGTTCTCTGAAATCTTAGTTTGTTCAGTAGAATTAAGTTTCTGTTTGCTAATACTTATATATTTATTTCTTGGCCCTCGTTTGTTGCCGCTTCATATTTTTCAAGAATAGCGTTTTGAATCTTTTCTCTTGTAGCAGCATTTATTGGGTGTGCTATGTCTTTAAATTCACCACTGGGAGTTTTTCTGCTAGGCATTGCAATGAACATTCCATTTTGACTTTCAATTACTTTAATGTCATGGACTACAAAGTTGTTATCGAATGTAACTGAAACAACAGCTTTCATTTTGCCCTCTGTGTCAATTTTTCTAATGCGAATGTCGGTAATTTCCATTGATGTTACCACCTTCCGTTTTAATGTATAATTAGTATATTCTATATAAAATTCTTTTTTCCTTCTTTTTCCGTACATTTTTTTATTTTTTTTATATTTATGTTTCTTTCGTTGATATTTTCTAGTTTTATTGATATTTACTAGTTATTATGAATATAATATTAATTGCACATTTTCATTTTATAGTTTTATATATAAAGATATTATTAAGTTTTTGATGCATTCATAGCTTTATGTTATATAATATATAGTGTATTACTTTAGTGTATTATTATATAGTGTATTGTTTTGACTTATTGGTTATAATTTTAAAATACAAGTATCATAATTAGTGTTAAAATATTCGATAGGAAGAGGGATTTTTATGGATCAAACTTTTTTAATATCTTTAGACTCTAAAGATATTAAAGGAAAAATGAAACATTTTCATTTTATAGGCATCGGTGGAATAAGTATGAGTGGGCTGGCAGAAATATTAATAAACCTTGGGCATAAAGTTACAGGTTCCGATATAAGACCTTCAAATATAACACAAAAACTGGAGAGTAAAGGTGCAATTATTTATTATAATCATGATGAAGGAAATATTAATAATCCTGATGCTATTGTCTATACTGCTGCAATAAAGAATAATAATCCTGAGCTTGTAAAAGCAAGGTCTTTAAATATACCTGTAATTGATAGAGCAACTCTTCTTGGGCTTATAATGAAAAAATATCCATACAGCATTGCTATATCAGGCACTCACGGCAAAACAACTACAACTTCAATGATAGCTATGATAATGATGGAATCAGGACTTGACCCTACGGTACATATCGGTGGTGAATTGGAATATATAGGAGGTGCTACTAGAATAGGAGAAAGTGATTATTTTATTGCTGAAGCATGTGAATACTACGAGAGCTTTCTCAAATTCTATCCTTATATTGCTGTTATACTAAATATTGAATTCGATCATGCTGACTATTTTATGGATATCGAACACATTAAGAATTCATTTTTAAAATTCGCACATCTAGTTCCGGAAGATGGATATGTAGTTGCGTGTGTCGATGATGTTAATGTGACCTCTCTTATGGATAAAATCCCGTCTAATAAAATAACTTATGGGATAAACTCTGAAACATATACTTGGAGTGCTAATAACATCTGTTTCGACACAGCAGGGTGTGCCTCTTTCGCTCTTTTAAAAGAGGGAAAAGAAATTGACACTATCAAACTTAGTGTTCCCGGCATGCACAATGTTTATAATTCTCTTGCAGCTATTGCATCGTGTCACCTGGTGGGATGCAGCATTTCAGGCATTAAACAGGGGTTGAGCAAATTTACCGGAACTCATAGACGTTTTGAGTTAAAAGGCGCTTATAATAATATTAAAATTATCGATGACTATGCTCATCACCCATCAGAAATAAAAGCATCCCTAAAAGCTGCTAAAAATAGCAACTGTTCTAAAATATGGTGCGTTTTCCAACCTCATACATATACTAGAACGAAAATTCTTTTAGATGATTTTGCAGTTTCATTTTTTGATGCTGATACTGTCATTGTATCGGACATTTATGCTGCCAGGGAAACGGACAATGGTGAAATAAATTCTAAAGCTCTTGTAGCAAAAATTAACAAAGCTGGAGGAAAAGCTATATATATGAGGAATTTTGACACCATAGTAGAATATTTGAAAAACAACTCATTACCGGGTGATTTGATACTAACTATGGGTGCAGGAGATATATATAAGGTAGGAGAATTACTTCTTAAAGAAACGCATGCTAAAGCAGTAGTATGAAGCCCTGTTATACTGAACATCTTGCACGACTAAAATTATGGGATTTCAGCTAAATCCTTATAATAAGCACTTAATTTCTACTTTTCAGCATTAATCATGGCGAACTTTATTTCACCTTCTGCTGCAGTCTTACCATCAACAGTAGCAGATACCTTAACTTTTGCCATACCCATTTTAAGATTAAGGATTTCTGCCTCCAACCTTAAGACATCACCTGGAACAACTTGTTTCCTGAATTTCATTGAATCTATGCCTGTAAATACGCCAAGCCTCCCCTTATTTTCTTCAAGAGAAGCGGCAGCAATTCCTGCGGTCTGTGCAAGGGCTTCTACAATCAATACTCCCGGCATAATAGGATATCCGGGAAAATGTCCCTGAAAAAAAGGTTCATTTATCGTGACATTCTTAATTGCTACCGCTCTTTTACCAGGCTCCAGTTCCAACACTTTATCCACAAGTAAAAAAGGATATCTGTGGGGTATAATATTTTGAACTTCAATATTAGATAACATAGTACATCTTCCTTTATTTTTAAATTTTTATATATAAACATCTTTTATAAGCATCTCTACTCACAGTAATTATTTTAACCAATAATATACCAAAGCACAAGCTGAAGTACAAGATCTGTATTGAGTTATGCTATAAATTTTCTTTTTCCCATTGTTTTTGCGTTATTTTTTATATTAAAATAATTCTCTATATTAATATTTCTAAAGAGTATATTAATATTATTATACAGAACTGTTAACTGACTCAACAAAATTATTGACAAGCAATCATATTATAATTTCGAATACATCTGGCGCATATACTAATATATCAAGTGAAATTAAATGTAGAATTAATTATTCAGTTTTGCTGAACATTTAAAACTCTTAAACCTTTGAAAATAAAGAAATAGGATCTATTTAAAATTAAAATAGATTAACACTACGAAATTATTGAAGACGGAAGAACTTCTAAAATTATTCAATCTAAATATAGAACCAACTGTTAAGGTATCTACTCTAACAGTAGCCAAACAACAGATAGTAGAGATCATAAAGGCTATTTCCTATAATTCGCGTATATTAATAATGGACGAACCTACTCGTGGCATAGGTGTAGGAGCAAAGAGTGAAGTGTATAACCTTTTAAATGACCTTGCAGCACAAGGAAAAGCAATAATAGTCATATCTTCAGAATTACCCTAAGTTATTCGGATAAGTCACAGGGTACTAGTTATGTGTGAGGGAAGAGTTACAGGTGAATTATCCGGTTCAGAAATTAATCAGGAAAATATAATGACTTTAGCTACAAAACTCGGTGCTTAGTATTGTTGGAGGTGTAAAAATGAAAATTCTTTCTTTTAAAAAAGAGGGTGCAACAACACAGAAGCTCCTTGCACTTGCGAGCCTTGTGGTAATGATAATAGTTTTCTCTATTCTAAAACCGGTATTTATATCATTTAATAACATTATGTCCGTATTGCTCTCAACTTGTGTTACCGGCGTTCTTGCTCTCGGTGTAACGTTTGTAATTATAACAGGGGGTATCGATCTTTCAGTAGGCACAGTTATGACCTTTTCATCCGTAATAGCTGCACTTGCAATGATGATGATAACAAAGGGACTTTCCCTTGTTCTCACCCGTGCAAGACCGATTTATTTCACAAAAGTACCGGCATATAGGGATATTGCTCTAGGTTCTATATTCGGAATAGAGGGCCTTTTCAATGCAATATTGATATTTGTGGTCGCAATAGTAATTGCCACAGTAATTTTATCAAAAACCTTGCTTGGCCGATATTGTTATGCAATAGGCAGCAATAAGGAATCAGCAAGACTTTCGGGTATACCCGTTGACAGGTGGGTTATGGCGATATATTCACTATGCGGCGCTTTCTGCGCTATTGCCGGCATTCTCATGTCCTCACGCCTCGATTCTGCTCAACCTGCCCTTGGACCCGGCTATGAAATGGAGGCGATTGCAGCGGCAGTTATCGGGGGAACATCACTAAGTGGCGGTGAGGGTGGAATGGTCGGTACGGTAATAGGAGCATTTATTATGAGTGTATTAATAAACGGATTACGAATATTATCGGTTCCGCAAGAATGGCAGCTGGTAGCAACCGGATTGATACTTGCACTTGCGGTATATATAGACCTTATGCGTAGAAGAAAAGAGGTTTAGAAAAAATCAGGTAATCAAAATCAATGTAAAATAACTTTGTTGCAGATAAAATTGGCAAAGTTTGTATTAATCTGATATAATGATGTTAATGATTATAGATATCAGACAATAAATGTTAGCATAACCATTAGTAATACTTAAAACCATATTTGGGAGGTGATTCGTATGGATGTTATGTCAGCCATTCAAGGAAGGAGAAGTGTAAGAAATTATCTCTCCAAAGATATTGAAAGCGATAAGCTTAATAAGGTATTAGAAGCAGCAAGGTTGTCTCCATCAGCAAATAATAATCAGGGATGGAAGTTTGTAGTTATTAAGGATGAAAAAACACGTGAAAAACTGAGTGAAGCGGCCGGTGGTCAAAAATTCGTAGGTCAAGCTCCGGTAGTTATTGTTGCTTGCGGTACCGATCCTGAAAGGGTTATGAAATGTGGTCAGCACAGGTATACCGTTGATCTGTCAATAGCTGTCTCATACATGATGTTGGAAGCCTATGAACAAGGGCTTGGTACATGCTGGATTGGACATTTTGATGAAGGTGAAGTTAAAAAAATTCTGGATATACCTGATAAAGTAAGAGTTGTCGCTATGACTCCATTAGGATATCCTGCTGAAACTCCTGCTCCAAGGCCACGAAAACAGTTGAGCGAAATTGTTTGCTATGAAAAATATTCCTGATATAGCATTATAAGCTTAAACCTATATAAGCTCATTGCCAATAGTTAGCATTGAAATATACTAATTATTTTATTGCTGTTTAACTTACAATAACCTTTCGTGGAGTTACAATAGGAATAAATGAAAGCTCCATCAAATACAAATATAGTATATATCAGGCATAAAAAATTAAGAGCTATGAAATTTATATTTTTCAGAACTCTTAATTTTATTGGAGCTGGTTAACAGATTTGAACCTACTACCTGCTGATTACAAATCAGGTATTTGGTACTCATCTTTAGTCAAGTTAATTACTTTGTTCTTTAATGGCATATAGTTCTTCAATTTTGCCTCTAAATAATGCGTCCGCGAAAAACTTGATTCAGAGTTGACCTCATGCTATAATTGTAGAAAATTAACTTAAGGGGGGTTCCCATGAGAGTCTGTATTATTCAACCACCATATTCTACTGATTATATACGTTCAGACGAATTATTTAATTATGAAATGGAATTGCTCGAACAATGTACGCCAGATATTGATCTGATCGTAATGCCGGAATATTGCGATGTGCCCTGTCTTGCAAATACAAGAGAAAAGTTCCTGAACAGCGTACGGAAATACAACTCTTCTTTAATTCAGAAAGCTTGTGATACTGCATTACGCTGTAGGGCGATTGTTTTTATAAATGCAGTTTCCAAATCAGACCGCGGCTTACGGAATACTACCTATGCCATTAACCGGGAAGGAAAAATTATTGGTCATTACTACAAACAGCACCTAACTCCCGGCGAGGTCACCAAAATGAAACTTGATAACAGCTATGCCATGACGTTTGATTCTCCCACTATCATAGAGATTGAAGGCATTCGATACGGCTTCCTTACCTGTTACGATTTTTATTTTTATGAGGCGTTTGCTCGTATCGCAAGAGAAAAGGTGGATATTATCATCGGATGTTCTCATCAGCGTTCTGACTCTCATTCGGCGTTAGAAATGATAACTCGTTTCTGTGCCTATAACTGCAACGCCTATGTTGTCCGTTCCTCAGTCAGTATGGACATAAACAAAAAAATCGGCGGTGCAAGTATGATTGTAGCACCGAACGGAAATGTTCTTGTAAATATGGGAAGCAGAGTCGGCATGGCAACCGCTGATATTGACCCCAAGGTCAAATATTATAAGCCGGCAGGCTTTGGCAATCCTGACTCAGCTCATTATGAATATATTGAAAAAGGGCGCAGACCATGGAAATACCGTGCAGCTGGAAGTGCCATTGTTCCAAACGATATTGAAATGCCATATCCACGAGTCTGTGCGCATCGCGGATTTAATACCATTGCACCGGAAAACAGCATGGCTGCATTCGGTGCGGCGATAGCTATGGGTGCCGAAGAAATCGAATTCGATTTGTGGGTTACCAAAGATGGAGAAATCGTCATTTCTCACGATGAAGGCATGGAGCGAATTTCCGATGGGAATGGAAAAATTACTGAGATGAACTACACCGATCTGCTAAAATTTGATGTCGGTTTTAAATTCTCTGAACAATTTCGTGGACTTCGTATACTGAAATTTGAAGAAGTTCTTCGTAAGTTTGCTTGCCACACAATTATGAATATCCACATCAAAACGGATCCCTGTGGCCCGGACTATGATCGCGCATCCCTACAAAAAATCGTCGATCTTATTTACAAATACGATTGCGTGAATTATGTTTATTTTATGAGTACCGAGCCTGTTTTACGAGTCGCTCTTGAAATTGCACCCGAAATACGGAGATGTTGTGGAGCCGGTCGTAATCCTTGGAAAATTGTTGAACGTGCAATCGAATATAAATGCCAAAAAGTCCAGCTTTTTAAACCCTATTTCAATCTGGAAATGATCGATAAGGCACATGAAAACGGGATTATATGTAATGTGTTTTTCGCTGACGATCCCGATGAAGCAAATAGATATTTGGAAATGGGTATTGATACTATTTTAACAAATGATTACGGTCGTATTTCAGCATTAGTAAAGGAAAAGTAGGAAAAGTAAAAAGTTTATTCATATTAACACTGTTAGTATGAATAAATGTTAAAAAAGAGGGTAATAATTACCCTCTTTTTTCCTGGTCGGAGTGACAAGACTTGAACTTGCGACCTCTTGATCCCAAATCAAGCTAGCCTGTATTTAATGACTTAATCATCATGACGAAAGTCTTTAATATTATTGGCTTTCACAGCTTTTTTTGGAGTTACTACAAACAGGCACTCTGTGTTTAGTACTGAAAAACTAGGGGCAAATTAGGGGATTCTTCTTCGTTCCAAATCAATACTTTTTTACAGTCACTCTAGCACCATAAAAAGGATAATCCGGTTCAGGTTTTAGTATACTGTGAAAATATACTTCAATTATTCTTCCCCTTTCAATTTCTGTTGTGAATTCGTATGCGTATTTCCTTGGTATCCATCCTAAACATTCTTCATTCAACCTGCGTATTTGTACCCCGTATTCGTCTTGTGGAACAGGTGTTCTAACTAAGAATAGTCTTTCACCTTTTTTACACTCTTGTACTATCTCTTGTCTGCTAGAA
>CAZEYH010000038.1:0-12509 GCA_964515895.1 uncultured Clostridiaceae bacterium
GGAACTGTATTATGCTATATTAAGAAATTTGGTGCTTCAGTTCTGACTACCGGAAATATTGCTTGACAGCAAACATTGGTCTATATATAATATTATTATCAATGAGTATGATAGCTAATTAAGCTAAAGATTCCAATCTATTCAAGGTATAGCTTGAAAAATATATTTGGGGGTGGTTGTATTTTATTGGATATTAAACCAGTAAAGTACGAAGGCTTAGATTGTTTAGACTCATTACTATCAACTATAGCTGCCTACTGGGGTCATCAATACGAATTATCTTTTGCACAAACATGGAGATTTGATTATATATCTTCAAAGGATAATACACTGACCTTAGGGAAGCGGATTGTTCAAAATTCAAATACCATAATAAAGCTTTTCAAAAATTATCATAATATAGCGTTAACAAGATATTATAATTATGATGTGGACTTATTAAACAATATTAAAAGTAATATCCAAAGAAGTATTCCTGTAGGAGTTTGGCTTGATCATTTTTGGACACCATGGCACGAGAGTTTTAAAACTGCTCATGGTTCACATTCTTTTCTAATTATTGGTTATGATGAAAGTAATAATTTAATTTGTACTGATCCGTATTATTTAAAAGAAAATTGCATACTTACACCAGAACAATTAAGAAATGGCTATAAGTCTCATGTATTTTTTCATTTAAAAGGAAATGAAGAAAAAATAATAAATTGGGGTAGCATAATAATCAATAATTTAAATGCTACCTACAGTAAAGATTTTCCTGTTGCCTTATACAATAATATACAAAAATTTGCCAATGAAATTCTTAATAATTTTAATATTAAAACTGAAACTGATGGATATAAAATTATAGAGCAGGCGCCTATAATTTGGAATTTAGCATATGTAATGATTAATCGTAAAAGATATTCTTGTATGCTTAATTATTTAGGGAAAAAATATTCAGCTGACATTTTACATACTGTGGCTGAAAAACTAGAAATGTCTTATAATTATTGGAGTGAGGTTAGAGCATTAGTTCTAAAGTCCTATTTTGATAATTCTTTAAAAATAGAAGCCAATCTTTATGAGAAAATTATGAAAATTGCAAATTATGAAAACAATATTGCAGTAGAATTATTAAATGCTTGCCATAATTTAGTTTAGTTTTAACAGAAAAAATTATTTATTATACTAGGCTGACAAAATCTTAACTTGGGTGTTTTAATCACCTTAATATGGAACTATAAAAGATCATACTTTCTTTATTTTTAGTATCTACTGCTAAATTCATGAATTTAGCAGTAGATACTATTCCTTGACTATAATGCTGTATTCATATTATTTTATCTTTAATGTACTTAACAAGACTATTAATATCTTTAAAGTTACTCCCAATTAAATCTTCATCAGCAAATTTGATATTAAAGTCTTTTTCAATAGCAACAATAATCTTAATAGTAGAAATGGAATCCATACCTAAATTCGACAAATTCACATCATCTGCTATTTCATAAATATCAGCATCAAAATTAATATTTTCCTTTAAAATTTTTCTTACTTTTGCTTCAATTTCAATACTCATATATATTCACCTTCTCGTAATAATATAATATATTAGTGTTAAGCTAAGTTAAACCTAGTAATATTACTTATCTTTTAACATCTGTAACTCTATTGTAGACACTTTTTGCTTCCTTAACCTTTTTACATAATTTAATAAAGTATTCATAAAATATACAAAGTTTGTATTAATTATGAACTATTAATCAACGCATAACTTAACCTGCCGGAATTTTCAGCATTAATAATAATACTTTTTTGCGCAGCCATATGTAAGGCATAAATAATTTGAAGAATTCCAGATGCAGCTCCACATTCCCCTATAATACCTTTTAAAACTAAACTCTTTTCTGTAATACCCATATTATGGATTACATTCATTTCATATTCGTCCAATATTGTTCCATTAATATTTGCAAAGTACTTGTCAAAATATTTATTTTCTTTTAATATGTCATATATATAATTACCATAATCTGCATTTTTGTAGAATAGTTTTTGACCTGATTTAACTAATTCACCTTTTATTTTAACATTTCTTTGTAGAGAAATTTCCTTAGACTCAAGTACAATAGCGCCGGCACCTTCGCTAATTATTAATTGGTTTAAAGAACGATCATGAATATAAGTGTTTTTTACGTAATCGATGATAGCCTCATTTAAAATATCCACTCCTCCCACTAAAACAATATCAGCCATCTCATTAATAATAAGTTCATTAGCAAGTAATAAAGCATCAAGCCCGGATGTCCAGCCATTATATATAGTAGTGTTATATCCACTAATTTTATGTTTATAAGAAATTATTCCAGATAGCAGGTTGTTAGCTGTTTGTTTAAACAATATAGAACTTGCACTTCCTGTTTTATATAAAACACACAAGAATTTTTCAATAGAATCTAATACACCATAAGTTGAAGCGATAATAACGCTCATTCTTTTTCCACTAATAATCCTTTCATCAGAAAGCCCAGCATTTTCCAAAGCCTGTCTTGTTGCTTCCAATATATATTGACAGCTTCTATCGAGACGTAAAAACTTCGCCATCATTTCATCGTCATAAAACTTGAAATCCTTAACTTTCTTAACACTAAATGCATTACTATATTGATGACTTTCTTTTTCAGGCTTTCTAAAAAACTCATCCAGTTCATATATAAATCTATCTACTGTGTTTCCTAAAGAAGTTACACAACCTGCTCCGGTAATCACTACACTGTTCCTCACATTATGACCCTCTTTCAATAATTAAGGCACCATTAACCCCAGAGAAACCAGAACCCAATAGTATCGCCCTTTTTACCTTCTTTTCTATAATTCTTCTTAATAGCGGAAGCTCTGCTATTTCTTCGTCTAAAGGATAATCATCATTTATAGGAATGATTGTTTCTTCTTTCATCATCATCATTATTCCTATGCTCTCAATTATTCCTGCTGCTCCAAGAGTATGACCTATCAACCACTTAATTGATGTAATAATAACCTCTTTTGCATTTGCCCAGATTGCTTTTATGGCTTTAATTTGCATAGCATCATTATACTTTGTACCTGTACCGCAACAGAGCACTACATCTATATCACCTTCACTTAACCCTGCCCTATTCAGGCTCTGATAGATAGCACTTATTAAGCCATTTCCTTCTTTATCAGGAGCTGTTATATGCATACAATCATTTGTGACTGAATAGCTAACAATTTTACCATACTTTTTACAATATCCTTCATACTCTTCCCCCGCCAACACCAAAAAACCTGCACCTTCTCCAACAATCATACCATCAGGATTGTTGGAGAAAATATCCAAACCAGACTTACTGCTTAAAGCATTCAGTGAACTTAATCCCCCATAAATAAACTCACTTATAATTTCTATCCCGCCTACTATGCAAATATCAATTTTATTGTTTCTAATCATCTGTGTTCCTATTTCGATAGCGTTTATACCTGAAACACATGTATTTGATACAGTAAAGACCAATCCTTTTATCATGAGCTTTCGGCATAACATGTTACTAAGGTAATGAATCATGCCTTTAGATAAAATTGATGTGTCTACATTTTTACCCGTATCTAGAACTATGTTTTTGTAATATTCTTCATAATTCACTGTGTTCCCAAGGCTAGTACCTAACACCAGTCCTACTCTGGAATTGTTTTGTATTTCTTTAATTGTAAGGCCAGCATTACATAAAGCTTCCTCCAATGCTTTTTCCGCAATATATAAATACTTTGTTTTATAATCATAACCTCTGATTTCCGCACATGTGTTTGTCTTATATTTTTCACAATCAAATCCAGATATAAGCCTTATACCTGTTTTTTGATTATATAATGAACTGTAAAATTCTTTGCAGTTATTTGCATTTGAGGTTACAATACCAATTCCTATACAATTGACATCCATTTATATAGCTCCTGTTTTAAATGTATTTATTAATCAATTTTATTGTTTAGATAATCAAGTAGTTCGTGTACTCCTTTTTTCTCAATGTCAGCAATATATGATTTATAACTTTCATCCATATTTGTCCAACCGGTGTTTTTCATATCCTTAAAAAACTGGCTTTCGCACTTTGTTATTTTATTAAATATATTCCAGTATTTCTCATTTGTTTTAGCTTCTATTTCATCCGTACTTATTGTTTCTATAACCTTTAAATTTTTCATTATTTCAAAGGCTTCTATGTATACATTAAGTTCTTCTCCTTTATAATTTTCCCATTTTGGCGATGCGATATAGAATGGACGTCCCAGTGCATAATTGTGAAATTCCTTAAACTTTCCTTCTATGCCTTTTATGCCAATATCATCAGTTACTACCCCTGCAACACAGTCAATATGAGAGACACCTTGGAACACAATTTCTATTATATTATTGTTTAATTTATATGTTTTTCCTTCTTCTCCGAACCAGGCTTTCATTATACCTTCATCAGTAGCTAGCCAGTTAATTAAAGTAATAAGTCTTTTTTTAACTTCAACATTACTTATTGCATTAATGCAATAAAACTTGTTTTGTGGAGTTAAGAACAAATAAGTTGTTGAAATATCTGATTTCTCACTAGTTAAAATATTAGGTGCCAATTTCCATGATATATCCTGTTCTTTAAGAAATCTTAGGCTTCCAGGAGAAGTACAAGTTATTACAGCATTTTCATCAATTTTTGTAGATTTATCAAGATGTCCTATTATTATTAATTCTTCTTTCTGCATATTTATTATCATTTTCATTGCATCAAGCCATGTTTCATCTAGAAGTGCATATCTGTATTCACTTTCCTGCATGTCTAAATAAAATGAAGAAAATGTTGTTCCATATGCAAAGCTTATCCCTGCCTCAAGTGATTCCCTGCCATAAAACCAAATAGGCGGCTTGCCTGTTTTTTCTTTTAAATCCAATGCTGTTTGATACAGTTCTTCTATTGTAGAAGGAAAATCAATTCCATACTTTTTAAATACGTCTTCTTTGTACATCCATACCAATGAAGGAAATGAAAAATTGCTAATTGAGGAAACACCATAAAGTTTATTGCTCTTAGTATCCATTATTCTGCTTGCACACTTTTCAAAATCCCTTTCCCAATTGTCACCAATTTTCATCCACTTGTTCCAGTAATCAGGCATTTGGTTACGGTACTCATTCATATCTACAAAGTAACCTTCCATATACTCATCCGGTATAAAGCAATTCATTGAAATTAATAAATCAATGGCATTCTCGCCAAGCAGGTTGTCTTTCGGACTTGCATTCGGATTATACTTTCTAAAAGCTACATCAAGTCCAAACTTATCAGCAAAGATTTTTTTTGTACCTTCTTCGTATATTTCTGTCCACCAACCATTGTTATCATCATCTTCAATACCAATTACACATTTATATATGTGTGAGGTATCAATTTGCAGATTGCTTGAGTCCTTCGATGTAGCCCTATTGCATCCTGCAAGCATTGACATAATCAATATACATGTTATTAATAAATATATTTTTCTCATATAAGAACCCTCCTGTTCCTTTAGAATACTGTTATATAACTCCTATTAAAAATTATAAACATCTATACATTTTACATACTTTTTAAATATGTAATAACCATATTAACATTATCCACAACTGAGTTAATGTCATTTGGAATATGCAGCCTATATATCGGTATGCTTTTAAACAAGCTTGCATATACCAAGTTATGCTTAATAATACTATTAAACTCTTTTCCCAAAGAATCTATTCCACATATACTGGAATGCAGCAAAGCTTTTTTAGCTATACTGCTTTCCACAGGACTAATGAAAACACTATTCTTTTCAGTTCTGTATATTACGAATAGTGCTTCTAATTTTTTAGCTTCAAGCAATTGTTCTCCGCAAATTGAATTTTTAATATTAACAATTGCCTTGTGCTGTAAATTTTTTTCATATTCGTTGAAATGGATATCGCTATCATTGTATATTGAGTAGGTATCTTCGTGCATTTTTATTCTCTGTATTCCAGGATAACACCGTGTAAATTCATAGTTCTTAACTAAGATTGTGTCATCCGAAAAAAAACATAGCTTTTTACTCAATATGCCTGTCAATGTGCTTTTCCCTACGCCTTTATTTCCTGAAAATGCAAATAACTTATTGTTATACAGTACACCTGATGCATGCAATAGCAAAGCATTCCTGTAAGCAAAAAAAAGTGCAAATGGCAAATTTAGCAATGATGCTTGTAAAATAATATATCTCCTTGCTTTTATATTTATCACATTCTTAGTAAGATAAATATCATATTGTATATTGTCTCCAATGCTTAGATGTATTATATCACCAGTTACCTTATATTCGAGGTTCCATGCCTCCAACAATTCTTCATTCGTAATACTTATGCTCATTTGTAATTCATCATATACTGAACTTGTACTCACAAAAGGCGGAAGAATATCAACCTTCATATTGCTAATTACTTTATATCCGTATAAGCAATACTCGTACCTGTTATTACACAATACATTTTTCCTCCTTTTTATCACAATTACCATTGTGTATATATTTTGATGACTGTACAGTGTACATATGATAATACAGTCCTTTTCTATACATTAACTCGTCATGTGTACCTTGTTCCACAAGTTCTCCTTTGTTCATGACAAATATTCTATCTGCATCTGCTGCCATCGTCATTCTATGAGAAATTAAAAAAACGGTTTTATCTTTTGCTGTTTTAAGCAATAGATTATATAATTCATGTTCAGCAATAGGATCAAGATTGCTTGAAGGTTCATCTAATATTATTATACCGGAATCTTTTGTTAAAACACGTGCTAAAGCAAGCCTTTGCCTTTCACCACCTGAAAAATCCACGCCATCATCAGCAAAAGTTCTTGTGAGTTCTGTATATATCCCCTTGGGTAGTTTCTTAACTTTTTCAAATAGCCCTACATAATTTAGAACGCTCCATACTTTTTCTTCATCCTCTGGCTCTACCTTACGCATAAGTATATTTTCCGCGATTGTTAAAGCATATTCCCTATGATTTTGAAACATAACAGCAGACATATCTATAACTTGCCTAGATCTGCATTCCTTTATGTTCTTGCCATCGATTAAAATATTTCCTGACGTAGTTTCGTATAATCCTTGGAGAAGATTCACCATTGTCGTTTTTCCCGCTCCATTATATCCTACAATAGCAACCTTTTCTCCTTTTTCAACCTTGAATGATATATTTTTTAAAGCATATTCTTCTTGCCCGTGATATCGAAACGAAACATTCTGAAATTCAACACATTTCCTCTCTTTTACATTAATATCATATATAGAGTTCATTTTTTCCATTTTATTCGCATTGTCCATAAAATCAAAATAATTTTGCGATTCCAGTATCTCTTTATATAAGTTGGAAAAGCTATCTAATACTGAAGTCACAGAATTTCTGAACCTGTCAGAAGCTGCAAGAAACATTGTGAAATCTCCGACCGTTATTTCCTGATTCAAGAGCCTGAATGATAAAAAAATTAGTATTCCTATTCTGACACCTGATTGGCATGTCTGTATAATCTGATTTAAGCAAATATTCTTTTTAGTATAATTCTTTATTAAATCTATATCTATTTTTTTAAATTTCTCAAAAAGATTTATAAAATAACCGATACTGTTATATGATTTTATATTCATAACTTCATGCTTAGAGCCAAATTGGCTTTTTATATAATTTATTCTGCGATTATTGCGAGTACGAGTAATATTATATTCATGATACAATTTTTTTATGTAATTTGATAATAAAAATGATATTATAAAACCTAATGACATAATAATTAGAACTATCACACTTAGTTTAGTAATAATATATACTACCGATACAAGTGTTATAGTACTACTTATTAATGACAACAAAAAATTAAACATATGTGCATTTCCGCCATCAGCATAACTTAATGCACGTGTCATTATGTCAAAGCTTAATGGATTATCATAAAAGCTTATAGATAATGAATCGAATTTATTCATAGTTATTTTATTCAATCTCAGTATTGCTCTTTGATATATTATTGTTTGAAAATACTCAGAAAGCCTTATTATTAAGCTTACAAATAGCACCCCAATAATAGCGAATAAAATAATACTTACTACTGTATGTTTTCTACCGGCACCCAATATTTCATCCAATAAAAGTTTTGGCAAGTATATATTTACTAATGGTAATAGTCCATTAATTATAGATAATATAATGCTTATAAGAAAGTATAACTTACTCTCCTTCCATAAACATCTGGTAAAAATCATATTGGATTGCCATATTTTTTTCATCATAGTACTGACTCCAATTTATTATTATCTCTATATGTATTATATTGAAGAATTGTCAATTCATCAGTTCCTTCCAATTTCGGAGGACATATAGAAGGCTGACCATAAACTACTCTTGTTCGTGGACAACTAGTTCCCATACATGCTGGGTAATGTATACATTCATAACATCCTTTTTGGAAGAGTTCTTTTGGGTCCGGATTTGTCCAAAGTGCCAGCTTGTATTTATTAATATTAAAAATTCCATCTTTGATAGTTCCAACAACATTCAGTTCACATTCATCTGCCTCAGTATATGATGTACATTTTGTTAATGTACCATCTCGAAGTACAACAAGATTATTAGCATAGTTTGCATAACAAAGGTTATTAAAACAGCCTGTTTCATGAAAATGCGAGGCATATGATATATCATATTTAGAACAAAGTTTAAGTATTTCTTCTAAAATATATGATTCTTCTGTTACTTCAATTACATCAAGATTTTGGTCATTTTCTCCTCCATATCTTCCGATAGGTTTAAAGAAGAAATGGAATTTATTATTATCAAGATTTTTTTCTGCAAATTTAAGAAGCTCTTCTAATCCTTCTAATGTGTCATAATTATAATTAACTCTTAATGTTACTTTGAAATTTTTATCGATTTTGCTCATTTCTTTTAGATTAGAAACTATTTTATCCCAGGTACCTCTTCCATCTCTGGTTGGTCTTTGCTTATTATGTGATTCAGGTCCCCCGTCAATTGTTATTTGAAAAAAAACAAATTTTAAATCTGTTATTTCTTCAAAACGTTCTTTTTCTAGTAAATACGCATTTGTTGTCATTGTATGACGTATATGTATATCGTTTTCTTCCGCAAATTTGTTTATTTTTTTTGTAAATTTAATTATTTCATCATAGCATAACATAGGTTCTCCACCAAACCATGTTATAACTAATTCATTTAGCTTATGCAATTTATTATATGCGACAATTGCATCATAAAGTTTGTCTAGTATTTCTATTGACATTTTACCTTTTCTTTTTGTTTCATAACAATATATACAGCTAAAGTTACAATCTGCTGTTGGTATCATTATGAGATTTAATATAGAGGAATCAAATAATGCCTTACTCCTATAAAAATTTACTGAACTCAATTCACAAACATGTTCTTCTACACAATAGAGAGAACGCAATTCCGGATATATTTCTTCTTCATCAAGTTTATTACCGTTAGTTAGAGTTTCTAATTGTTTCAAGATATACTTGTCATATACAAATGATTTAGCATTAGAAAAAGTACTGTATATCAGTTTGCCATTACCATAATCAAATTGCTTTACATATCTGGACAATTTGTATTTCATATAATATCTACTCCTATCATAAGAAATCAATTTTAAAACTTAAAGTATTTTTTAATAAAATTTCTTTTTATAAAAAGCATGTCTTTACTTTTTATATTTAAATAAGGCAAAAATATTTTAAAACTTATTTAATTTAAATAACTATTTAGCTGCAAAAAACATTACCGCAAGCTGTATCAGAACAAACACAATCATATTGTGTACATTTATCATTGCATATTGCACATTGATCATTACAGAGAATAATATTTACAGCGTCTGTTTCAATAAGATTCGGCATTTCAAACGTCTCCATTCACTCACCCCCTTTGTTTAAGTTCTATGTAAGTAAAGGCATGCTTTTTTTATTAAGAAACTTGTTTTAAATACATTTCAACTGTTTCTATTTTCTTTAATTCATTTTCATTTAGCATAGGTTTTATTAATTCATTCATATTTTTGCTAAAAAGCCTTGTGAAAATATCAATTCCCCATTTTTTCTTTTTATCAATTTCAATACCAAATTCCTCAAGATAATCTAAATCATTTGGCTTAGTTTGCTGCAAAATATTACTAAAAATATCATCATCGAATATTAGATTGGTATAATATAATATATAATAAATATATTCGTTGATATCATATTCATTTAGCAGTTTGAAAAATAAATCCCATTTGATATCATTATAATTTTTCACTATATAGTAATATACATCACAAAATTGCTGTAAATTTATGCTTTTATGATTGACAATTGAATAAATCAGATTCATCTCTCTATAATGGTGAAGGCATATTTGGATAATATTCTTTTCATGAGTAAGTACATTAATGTTTTGACCACATATATTTATTCTTTTAACATCGGAAAGAAAACTATCAATATCAACATATTTAATTTTATCATTATTCCATGTAATGCTAAAATTCAAATCAACAGTTATTAAGTGACTATTAATAATTTTCCTAAAAGGTGCAGTTTGGTGCAAATTCATGCAATAAAATGCTTTCTGACTTCTCGAATATTCTTTAAGTGTATTTGTCTTTATATCATAATACTGTTGTTTAAAACCATCATTATTTAATATTTCGTACATATTTTCCAGGTTTCTTTTATCGACAAGAATATCAATATCTGATGAACTTCGTAACCCTGTTTCCCCATATGCGTTTTCTGCAAGGTATGGTCCTTTTAATACAGCATATTTTATATTATTACACTCCAATTGTTCAAAAAGGTTCTTACAGTTTTTGTATAATATTTTATGTCCAATTAAATTTTTCATTTTCTCACTTTTCAGCATTCTGGAATAAGCCATATAGTTAGTATTTTTCGTAATAACTGACAAAAAGGCAGGTAGAACATTATGTTCTTTACATGTTTTAATTATTTCATTAAAGTTTGTTAATCCTACCCCTCGATTTTCTAATTCCAACATTCTATCTTTTTTATTACATACATGTTGTTTTAAAGTTCTAATTATAAAATTATAATGCCATTCCATATATAATCACTCCCATATTGTCTATTTGTTAGTTTTTAGTAAAATTAAACTCTGCAATAGAAAATTTAATAAATATTGTTTGTGTAATATGGCGTTAAATGATGGAGTTATAATTACTATAATTACTACAATATTTTTGGTAGCATTAAATTTCCAAAATCCATATAAAGTCCACATATAAAACATTATGTTTTTTGTGTAAGTAGTATTTTATAGCTATTAGTAAATAATAATTAACATCTTATGTCGATTATAACATTTCTTTCATAATAAATAAATAAAATATTCTATTATTTTGTTTGATTTTCTATGCACTTTTTACAAAAAGGTGATATTTTAAACTTCCTTTTGCTGGATTTATGAGGTATAATAATATTTATATGAATGTTGAAAATTATTTTGATTTATTTCTGGATTTTTATCAATAATGTATTAATACAAAAGCAGATTTATTCCAAGAATGCAAAAGTATGTTGGAAATACATTGTATATAAATTAAGTTAGGAGATATATTATGAAAACATTTATTTTACGCGTAATAACATTATTTTTTCTGGTTATATATATTTGTTCTGCTGTCATAGGCTGCAAGCTTAATAATATAGGGAAAGATGCTTTAAAAGATGCACATGGATCTTCATATAAAAATGCACATGAAGGGATATATAAAAAAGAATCTAAAGACTCATCAGACTCTAAAAACAAAGTAACAAAAATAAAAATATCTTGTTGGTCTTTTGGCTGCATGTATGGATTTAAAGAAGCATTTGAGAATTTTAATCAAACAAATAATCAAAATATACAAGCCATATTGTTAAATATTCCTCAAGAAAGATATGATGAGGTTCTTAATATCTTAATGACATCCGGTGAAGGACCTGATATAATAGGTTTAAATAGTAATCTTCTTTACTCTTATATATCTCGCCAGTGGATATTAGATTTATCGAAATATATTGATTCAGAATTCTTAAATAAATTTCCCGATTGGGTTGCTGATTTATTTAATGATCCATCATATTATGGGAAAATTTATGCCATACCTTCAAGTATGATAACATTTCGTCTAATATACAATAAAGATATTTTCAAAGCTGCAGGATTAGATCCTGGCAAACCTCCAAAAACTATGGATCAGCTGAAAGAATATGCCTGTCACATTAGTAGAGTCTGTAAAGGGGATCGAAAATATGGTTTTGCAATTCCTTTAGGCGAAGATTGGGTAGGATTTGTTCAATCTGTGGAAGCGCCTGCAACACATAGTGGAATATATTTTTACGACTATAAAAATGATACATACAACCTTAATATATATGAAAAGTGGTTTGAAACCATCCTGGAGATAAAA
>CAZEYH010000039.1:0-2252 GCA_964515895.1 uncultured Clostridiaceae bacterium
GCATCAACTATAATTTTTATTGAAAACGTTGGAAATGAATCTAATAATGAGGAGATGATCGAAATTACTATAAACTCTTTTTACATCCCCTATCTGTTATTGAATTATGTTTTAAAAGTATTTCCCCAAACAAAGAAACAAAAAAGGTATTGGAGAGAAGCATTGAAAGAATCAATGAATGAAAAAAACTTATCTATCCTTTTATCAGCATGTTTTAATACATATGATAGTTTAATATATTATTTATATCCCCTCTATCCCCAAGCAGATATAAAAATTACAGCAACCTTTATCTCTTCATTTTGCATGCTAGCAAACTACCTAGAAAAAATATGCACACAACATAGAATAAAAGACGAAGCAACACTACGACAACTATATCTTTCAATGCTAGATGCAGTAGACATCGATAGAAAAATCAATAATTACTGTAAATATTTCCCACACAAAAGTGTAGAGGAACATCTGCAACTTTTTGTTAAAACTTGTAGAAGCCAGTTAGCAGAACTACCATCTTATCATGTTATACCAGAACATCTAAAAAAATATGTCTATTTATATTCAGATCTTAATGTATATCAATTTATTTCAGATGAGAAAAGTCGTGATGATTACTTGTTAACCTGGTCAGGTTACTATATCAATCAATACCCTTTGATTACTCCATGGGAATTTTCAGCATCAACAAATTCAATTTTAGCTATTATTGCCTTATTTTCCTCTGCCTTTGATCCCTCCCTTGATATAAATAAAGTTGAAGCTATAGATTCAATATACTTCCCCTGGATATGTGGCCTCAATATACTATTAAGGGATTATTTGTATTACCACCGGCAAATACTTGAAGATATAGTATCAGAAAGTATTAATTTTACTCATTATTATAGAAATCTTAAGGAATGTGAAGAAAGAATCAAATTTTTCCTAAACAATTGTTTCGAGATATGTTCCCAATCAGATCTCCCCATTTTTCACATATCAATTATAAAATGGATGCTTGCGTTGTTATTATCCCATCCTAAAGCACGGTTTGGCCTTAAGAGAATAGCCAGTAGCAACTTGCTAAAAAATATAGGAAAGTCATATTATAGATTATGCAGATTGCTAGAAGTGTTTTTATGTACGGGAGATTCGTATGACCTAAACAATGAGTTTTTGCACTAAAGTTAATGTCTTACCTTCCAAAAACTAATGTGCATATCCATACTGATGCCATAATTCCTACTGCATCGGCAATTAATGCTGCTGCTAATGTATATCTAATATTCTTGATTCCAACAGAACCACAATAAATTGTTAAAGTATAAAATATTGTCTCTGTAGAACCCATCATAGTAGATACAAGTCTACCAATAAAAGAATCGGGTCCATAAACTTTTATAATATCTGAAATTAATGCAAGGGAAGCGCTACCTGACACAGGTCTTAATAATATAAGAGGTAAAACCTCTGATGGTATATTAAAAAAAGATGTTATAGGCTTTGCAACGTAAACTATGAGCTCCATAGTTCCTGATGCTCTAAATACTCCGACAGCTGTGAAAAGACCTACCATTGAAGGAATTATTCTCAATACAGTTGTAATACCTTCTTTTGCGCCTTCCATAAAGGTATCGAAAACTTTTATATCCCTGTATAACCCTATGCATAATATAAGCAAGAAAGTTGCAGGTATAGCATAATCAGACAGTAACTTAATAACTTTCATTTTACAAATTACCTCACCTCTTCTTCCAAATATAAGAAAATACTTTTGCTGATACTATGCCTGCAATTGCTGCAAAGGTAGATGCTGTCCAAACTGCGCTTATTATTTCAGCAGGATTTGCGGAACCTGAATGGGCACGAATAGCAATTACAGATGTAGGTATCAATTGTAAAGATGCCGTATTTAAAACCAAAAACATAGATATTTCATTTGATACCGTATGCTTTGATGAATTCAATTTTTGAAGTTCTGACATAGCTTTTAATCCTAGTGGAGTAGCTGCATTTCCAAGACCTAAAATATTAGCTGCAAGATTCATGACTATTGCTCCCATAGAAGGATGATTTTTAGGAATTTGGGGAAATAAAAAACCAAGTACGGGTCTGACTGCTGAAGCAATAGTCTTTACCAGGCCACTTTTCTCAGCTATTTTCATCAAACCTGACCACAAACACATAATCCCAAGTAAATTAATGCTAAATTTAATAGCATCACCGGCAGACTCTATTGCTGCATTTGTAACTTCATTTACCCTTCCATTCAT
>CAZEYH010000039.1:2352-12343 GCA_964515895.1 uncultured Clostridiaceae bacterium
CATCACCGGCAGACTCTATTGCTGCATTTGTAACTTCATTTACCCTTCCATTCATAATCCCAACAATAAATCCTAATACCAGCATTCCAAACCAAATGTAATTTAACATAAAAAGGTCCTTTCCAAAAACTAGTGTATAGTGATTTTATTCTCAAATGTTAGAATTTTTGGTAAATTGCTACACACTGAGTAAGCTTCTATACTAAAATCAACCTTCTGTTTTATAGTAATTTATATGTTAGTTTTAAAGTATCTATTACATAAGAGTTTTAATTCTTTTGTACATAATAAGTTCCTGCTTTTTGTTGGTAATACCTGCTTTTTTATTGGTAATACCTGCTTTTTTATCGTTAATAATAGATTATTATGTCACATATTGTTGCTAATTGGTACATTTATGCTAAAATAATCTTTAAGCACATACATTTATATTTATGGGAAATTGGGAAATATTTTTTTGAAAAAGTCAAAACTCTGTAAATATATTTTGAAAAATATGCTATAATATTGTCTATTATAGCATTATATACTTTATATACTTTGCATATTTACTATTTATCATTTTGAAATAATTTATAACATATTTTTGAATATTTTAAATTTTATTCTTGACGATTATTGGAATATATGGTACTATTAAGTCATGGAAGTTGTCGAATACTGTAATATTAGGGGAGGAAGTGAATTATGAAGTCTACAGGAATTGTAAGAAAAGTTGACGAACTTGGGAGAGTAGTTCTGCCGATTGAATTAAGAAGAACTCTTGACATCGCAGAAAAGGATGCTTTAGAAATTTACGTTGACGGTTCAACAATCATACTTAAAAAATACGAACCTGCATGTATATTCTGTGGCGATGCAAAAGATGTAATTTCTTACAAAGGCAAAAATATTTGCCAGGTTTGTATGAAAGAATTGAAAGATTAAGTCATTAGTTGTAAAAATTTAAAAAAGGTAAAAAAGGGTTAGTATAAATACTAATCCTTTTTTATATCTATTAATTTCTATTAATTTTACTGATTTAAAACATTATATACTTCTCTCTTGGTTATGCCCCTATCATCTGCAGCTTTTTTCATTGCATCTTTTTTATTCAAGCCTTGTTGCATATACATGTTAACATGTTCTTTAATATTTATTTTTTCCCATTTTTTTCTTTCCTCTATTAAAATATCCCTTTCTAATGCTCCTTCTAATATTAGCACAAATTCACCTTTTGGTCTTTCCTTTTCAAATTTTTCTATTGCTTCCCAAAGACTACACCTTATAATTTCCTCAAATTTTTTTGTTAATTCTCTAGCTAATACGATTTTTCTTTCACCTAGTTGATTGTAAAGGTCCTTTAGTGTATATGTAAGCTTGTGAGGAGCCTCATAAAATACTATAGTTCTTGTTTCGTTTTTTAAGGATGAAATTCTTTCTTTACGAGCCTTCTTATTCATAGGCAAAAATCCTTCAAAAACAAATCTACCTGCAGGTAATCCTGATAATACAAGTCCCATAATTGCAGCAACAGGTCCGGGTACCATGGTTACATTAATCCCATTTTCAATGGCTAGGCTGACAAGGTCCTCCCCCGGATCGGATATTCCCGGGGTCCCTGCATCTGATACTAGTGCAACATTTTTACCATTAAGAAGCTCATCTATAATATAATTTCCTTTCTCTGCCTTATTATGTTCATAATAACTTGTTATTGGTTTTTTTATTTCATAGTGATTAAGTAGCTTCAATGTATGCCTTGTATCTTCCGCAGCAATTAAGTCTATATCTTTGAGAGTTTTTAGTGCTCTCAATGTTATATCTTCAAGGTTTCCTATTGGTGTTGCTACAAGATATAATATTCCTTTTTCATCAGGTCTTTCTTCATATGAATTTACTCTATTTAAGTGCTCTTTATCCAAGTTTTTTTCATCAAAATTATATTTTCCCATATCTTACCATACCACCCTCAACTACGATTATAAATTTTATTAATCTCATCAGTATATTTCCCTTGTGAATCATATATATATAAAGGATCCATCATCTTTAATTCCGAATTTCCTCCCCTTCTCCCTTTAATAAGAAAAAGATTTGCTTTCTTATGAGCCGACGGGTGTACAAATCTTATATATTTTGGTTCAATTGAATATGTTCTCATTAAAAAAAGTACATCTACTAATCTTTCAGGTCTATGAATCATAACTAATTGTCCACCGGGAACAAGAAGCCTACTACTAGTAGATATAATATCCTCTAGAGTACAGCTTATTTCGTGTCTGGATATAGCTTTTGAATCAGAATAGTTTATCAAACCACAGCCGAAAGGCATGTATGGCGGATTAGTAACAATAACATCAAAACTGGAAGGTCTAAAATAATCTAATCCATTTCGTATATTTCCCTGAACTATTTTTACCCTATCCTGTAGATTGTTTAATATAACACTTCTTCCTGCCATTTCTGCAACTTCCTTTTGAATTTCTAGTCCATATATAGTCTTAGCCTCTGTCTTTCCGGCAAGAAGTATACTTATTATTCCTGTACCTGTCCCTATATCTAACACAGTATCACCTTTTTTAACATCAGTAAAATTAGCCAGCAATACTGCATCAATACCAAAACGAAAACCGTCCTTTTTCTGTATAAGTATAAGACCCTTGTACTGTAAATCATCTACAGTTTCATTTTCTTTTAAATGTATTAGCATACTAACTCTCCGCCACATATTTTAGATATTTCAGCCAAGAAAACTCCCTTTGCTCATGACTTAAATGGAGATTTGTAAATTACTATACTCAAGTAAAAAAAATCAAGCAAGGCTTCACATTCCCGGACCCCTGCTTGATTTCAAATTATCTAACTTTTTGTTTGTATAGCTTGATGTTTACTTACTTCTGTTCAGGAGCATCAACAGGACAAACATCTGCACATGAACCACACTCTATACAAGCATCTTCATCAATAACATACTTTCCATCGCCTTCTGAAATGCACGATACCGGACACTCCGATTCGCAGGCTCCACAACTTATACACTCGTCTGTAATAAAATACGCCATGAAAACACCCCCCATTTTTTCATGTGAAAACCGTATGTTGTAATTCTAACGATCTTCACTTTATTAATATTAAAGTTTTTAATATAATATTTCTACGTTAAACAGTATATTACTTAAGGTGTTTTCCGTCAATAGATACTAAATTATTTAAGGTGTATTTTTAATCCTCCAGCTCCTTTAAGGCTTCCATGTCTAAATCCGAATCTTCCTGCTGACATGCAACATCCTTTATTACTTTTATTTCATTGATACTAAATATTTTAAGATCAGGTTCGTTTTCGTTTTCTAACTTGATTTTTACTGTTTCCTTCAACAGGTTTGTATCTAACACTATGCCCTGACCCTCAGGTGTACTTGCCAAAGCACCTACTTTAGGCATTCTCTCTAAAATTTCTTCATAAGCTTCATGCTCATATTTCAGACAACACATTAGTCTTCCACAGCAACCTGATATTTTTGCAGGATTTAAGGATAACCCCTGCTCCTTAGCCATTTTTATGGATACAGGCTGGAATTCACACAAAAATCCCTTGCAACACAGTATTCGACCGCATATACCAATGCCTCCCATCATCTTGGTCTCATCTCTTACTCCAATCTGTCTTAACTCTATACGGGTCTTAAATATAGCAGCAAGGTCTTTTACCAGCTCTCTAAAGTCAATTCTTCCATCAGCAGTAAAATAAAAGAGAATTTTATTATTATCAAAAGTATATTCCACATCAATAAGCTTCATCTCCAATTTATGCTCCTTAATTTTCTGGAGACAAATATCCATAGCCTCTTTTTCTTTTCCAATATTCTCCTTATGATGCTCTATATCCTCTTCAGTGGCTATCCTAATAACTTTTTTCAAAGGTGCCACGATTTCTTCGACATCTACCTCTCTATTAGGAAGTACTACTTTTCCCATTTCAATTCCTCTGGCAGTCTCGACTATTACATGAGTATCTTCATCGATATTTTGATCATCAGGATCAAAATAGTATATTTTCCCTGCCTTTTTAAATCTTACTCCTACAACGTTTACCACTTATATTTAATCCTCCTGTAGCCTAATAATCATTGTTTCAATAGCTAGTTGATAATTAGCATTCTGCTTTATACTTCTGCGTATAAATTCTATAATTCTAATGTTTTCTATAAGTTTCTCCAAAGTATATCTATTAGCAACACTAATCATTTTATTTTTCTTATCCGAATTAATCAACATGTTTTCTTTTCCATCAGCCAAAAGCACAATCAAATCCCTGTAAACTAAAAGCATTATATTTAAAACCTTATCCATATTATCTTTATTTTCCATAAAAAATTCGCAAATATCTAAAAATTTTTTACTATTTGCTGTTGTTTCCAACTTCAACATTGTTTCAATGGTTTTTTCCCTCAGAGGTATAAATTCATCTGACATGGCAAGTTCCAATGCTGTACCTATAATCCCATCAGAATATTGTATAATAAACTCCAGATCATTGCACTCTCTACCAAGTTTTGACTCTAATATCTTACATACTTCTTGTTGGGTATTTTTTTCAAAACTATAATTTGTACATCGAGAGCAAACTGTATCTAACAATGCATCGTAATTTGAAGTAGTGAGTATAATGACTGCATATGCTGGAGGTTCTTCCAGCGTTTTAAGTAAGCAGTTTTGAGCCTGCACTGTCATTTTCTCCCCATCAACGATTAAATATACCTTTCTATTTGAATATAATGGCTTAATAATTATATCGTTTTGCATATCCCTAATATCATTAACAGCTATACTTGAACCTTCACTTTCAGATATATAAAAATCAGGGTTTGTATTTTCTTCCCATAACCTGCAAGATATACACTTCCCGCATCCTCTGTCACCGTCCGGCTGATTACATAAAAGCATATGAGCAAATGCCTTTGCAATAGTCTTTTTACCTATACCCTTCGGGCCACTAAATATATAAGCATGTCCAACTTTATCTTGTTTTATTGAACTTATTAACCTTCTGACAATATTCTTTTGCCCTACAATACTACTAAAATCCATATTAGATGGTTTTCTCCCTTATCATAAATAATTTTCCTCCTCTTTGTTACATCAAGCACCAATCACGTCAATAAATCCAATATAAGCCCCCTGATATCATCAAGTTGCTGTAATATTCTTAAATTGTCTTTTTGACCATTTAGAATATCTTCCGTGAGATTATCCAGCCCACGGTTAATTTTTTTTATAATAGAATAAACTCTGTATCTTCCTCTTCTATCTAAGGTACTTTGCTTTGAAAACTTATATGAGTTATCCATAAATTCGTTTAGGAACTCCGAAATAAGCCTTTTATAGCTCATCAACTCTCTAATATCTACCTTTTTTTTAACTTTTTTACCCTGCAAAAATATTTGCTCGGCTAGTTGATCAAGCCTCCCTTTATAATTTACATATTCAGCTTGATGCAATCGGCCTTGAAAACCTGAATCTCCAACTTTAATCTCTTTTCTGCTTTCAATCTGGTTTATATCCATCATTTTAGACCGGTTGTTCAGAGTATCCTCAACTTTCAAGATAATCACTCCGTTCCTCTGAAACCCTGCACGACTGAAGTCGTGGGCTTTCGGCTAAGTTTACTGTAACCTAATCCCAAGAAAATTCCCTTGACTTATACCTTCTCAAACTTATCAACATTAAGAACAAAAATAGTTGCTCCTCCTACAATAACTTCAACTGGGTAAGGCATAAACATACCCCCCATATTATTTGGTGTCATTGTAGAGTTGATTGCCTGTTTTCTGCTTTTGGATTTTTGCTTTATTATCTCAATAACAGCATCCAACTTTTCTTCAGTAACTCCTACTAGTAATGTGGTATTTCCGGCTCTTAAAAATCCTCCCGAAGAGCAAAGTTTGGTAACACTAAAACCATTCTTATTCAATTCACTCATTACCTTTGGACCATCCTCATCATGAACAATTGCAAGTACAAGTTTCATTTGATAATTTTCCATTTGATAACCTCCCTTTTAATTTTAATTAATTATTAAAAGCGTAAGTATATGCAGTAAAGTGACTTAATATGACTAAAACTTATAATATTTATAATATCTAAAATATTACAATAGGTAGTCGATCCATTTTTTTACATCGCTAAATATTTCCTCTACACTTCTTTCTGCATTTATTGTCTTTATTCTATCATGATATAATTGGGCCAAGCTTTTATATCCATTATAAACCCTCATATGGAAGTCTATATCCTCCTGTTCAATCCTGTCCGGTCCTGAAGATGCTAATCTCCTTTTAAGAGCAGTTTGCGGAGAAAGATCAAAGAAAAAAGTTAAATCCGGCATTACCCCATCCATCGCTACTTTATTTACTTTAGTAATATAGTCTAATCTTATTCCCCGCCCATAACCCTGGTAAGCAAAACTTGAGTCTATAAACCTATCACATATGACTATTTTCCCTGTTTTTAGTGCAGGCTTAATTACATTGTATACAAGCTGTGCTCTGGAAGATGCATATAAAAGCATTTCTGTTATTTTACACATCTCTTTGTTTTCTGGGTCTAGAATTATTGAACGTATCTTTTCGCTAATTCCTGTCCCCCCTGGCTCCCTTGTAATTACTACATCCCGACCTTTTCCTTTTAGATAATCCTTTATAAGGTTAATCTGTGTTGTTTTCCCTGAACCATCTGTGCCTTCTATACTAATAAACATACCATTAGACATACCATTTTTCATTAATAAACCCCCACTAAATTACATACATAGTAATTTAATCTGATACTTTTGCTTTCATAAATTACTATGTCTATAATAAATTATATCATATTATTCAATTATATCTACATAAAAATTTTTATCTATACCATTAATATTACCGCCTAATTCAATCACCTTATAGATATATTCAACTGTTTCCTTCATAATGATTTCCCCGGGACAAATAACCGGAATTCCGGGCGGATATGGTACAATAAAATCTCTGCTTGCTTTTCCTATAGATTCCTTAAGTATTACAGACTTTCCTTGACATTTTCCGATATCGCAAAGACTAACCCCTTGTTTTGGTATAGGTAGTTCATTAATAGTTTGAATGATAATGCTTCCATCTAATATTTCCTTATTAGAATCTACTGACAACTCATTTAAAGCTTTGTATAATGTATTAAAATCTTTTCTACTATCAGAAATAGTACAAATACACACAATGTTAAACATATCAGCCATCTCAACCTGTACACGAAATTTTTCTCTCAACATCTGAGATACCCTATATCCCGTCTTTCCCAAGTTCCTTGTATTCAATACCAATCTTGTCTTGTCCAGAAGTCCTTTTCCCATCTGTCTTCCTTCTACTAACCCCTTTTTGGTGAAATTTCCTTTTTTGATTAAGCTTCTATCAATTTGCTTTTCTTCAATTATATCCTCTTTAAGGGGGACAAAGCTTCCCAACTTATCTACAGCATCTCTTATCCATTCTGTATTTTCAGTCAGGTCCTCTAAAAGTTTTTCCCCAAAACATTCCATAATTCCTCTGGCAATATCTAAAGATGCCATAATAATATAGGAAGGACTTGTGGTCTGTAGCAATCTTAAGTAAAATTCAATTCTTTCAATATCCACCATGCCGGATTTTACATGAAGATAAGCACCCTGTGTAAATGCCGGAAGTGTTTTATGGGCACTTTGTATACAAATATCTGCTCCGGCTTCAATAGCACTTGGAGGGAGATTTTTATTGAACTTAAGATGTGCTCCATGCGCTTCATCTACAATTAGAATTTTCCCATAGGAATGAGTTATCTTTGCAATTTGCTCTATATCCGAACAAATACCATAATAATTGGGCCTGGTTATTATAACTGCCTTTACATTAGGATTATCTATTAGCGCTTTTTCTAATATTTCAGGCTTTAGTATTGTAGGTATCCCAAAGAAACTATCAAATTCTGTATTTATATATACAGGATTTGCACCTGCCATCATCATGCCTCCTATAACCGATCGATGGCAATCCCTTGTCACAAGGATTTTATCACCATGCATTAGAACAGACATTATTGAAGCATGTATCCCACAGGAAGACCCATTAACTAGGAAATACGTTTTCTCCGAACCAAATGCCTTTGCAGCTAAATCTTCAGCTTCCTTTATTATACCGCATGGAAAGTGCAGGTTATCTGTGCCCGGTATCTCTGTTATATCAAATTTAACAAGATTCTCTATAAACTCACTAGAAAAACCTTTACCCATCTTATGCCCCGGCATGTGAAAAGGGATAATGCCTTCCTTAGCATAGTCTCTTAATTTATTATAAATAGGGGCATTCAGATATAATAAATCTAATCTATCAAATTTATTTATATTCAAACTACACCTTCTTTGTTTTTGTTCGTTTGTTTTATTTTGTCTATTTTATTTATTTTTTTCGTAAATTAATTTTAATCCTTCTAGGGTAAGTAATCCATCTACTTTGCCTATTTCAGAAGAGTCAATAGCTATTAGGCTTGCCATACCGCCGGTAGCTATAACCTTTATGTTTTTTTCATTAATTTCATCTTTTATCCTTCTTACAATATAATCTACCTGCCCTACATAACCGTAGAAAATACCCGATTGCATCGCATTAACCGTATTTTTACCTATAACATTCCGAGGCTTTGAAATGTTAATTCTAGGTAATTTAGCCGTGTGCTGAAACAAAGCTTCAGAAGATATCTGTATTCCCGGGCATATAGCACCACCTAAATACTCACCTTTTGATGTAATGGCACAAAATGTAGTAGCTGTTCCAAAGTCTATGATAATAAGGGGACCTCCATATATTTCATATGCTGCAACAGCATTCACTATTCTATCAGCACCCAATTCACGAGGGTTTTCCAATTTTATATTAATCCCTGTCTTAATCCCGGGTCCTACAAATAGAGGTTGCACTTTTAAATATCTTAAAATAGAATTTTCAATAATATTATTAATGGGAGGTACCACAGATGCAATAATAGCAGCACAAATTTTCCCGACATCGATTTTCTCATATTTAAGAAGTTCTAATATTAATATACCAAACTCATCTGAAGTTTTTTCTCTGTCAGTACCTAATCTCCAATTAAATAATAAGTTATCTTTATCATATACTCCCATAACTATATTGGTATTTCCTATATCCATAACAAATAACATATCCCAATTTTCCTCCATAGTGAAACCTTTTCTATATTTTTCCATAGCATTCGTTATCTTCTATTCATTAACTGTTATTTATCAATTATTTGTCTATATTAATTATAATTTAAGACTTTTAATCTCATTAATTTCAAGTCTTATTTCTTTTTCAATTCTTACAATATCCTCTTTTATATCGTCTATAGTTTCATCAGCCCTTGGTCTTCTTTCATACCTTGAACCGGAACGTCCTCCAAAAGTTCTACTCCTACCCTTAGTCTTATTATAGGTATTTCCCTTACGTTTGTATTGTTCTTGAGGTTGTCTTTGCCTGTAATTTCCACTATTCTTTCCTCTGTTTTTCCTACTATTATCACCGCTGCTTGTATTTTTACTATTAGAATTATTATTACTATTCCTGCCACTACTGTAAGCTCTATTGTTACTTCTATTGCCATTGCTGTTGTTGTTCCTGTTATTACTAGTACTTTCTTTTACATTATTTCCTGATCCGCTTTTTTTCCCATGTCCTTGGTTATATTCACGTTTTTTTTGCACATAATTCACCCTTTCTTTTTAAAAAATTTACTAGTTGCTTTTCTCAATAATCTTTCTGGTCTTTTATTAATCTTCATATAAACTAATCTGCTATGGATAAATTGATAACAATCTGCTAGCATTTTCGCCAAATATAGCTTTTTCAATATCTTCTTTTAAACCTAGTTTTTTGAGTTTGCCAACTTCCCCTTTTTGGTAAGACCATGGTGCATCTGTTGCAAATAATATCTTTTGATACCCGTG
>CAZEYH010000040.1:0-12265 GCA_964515895.1 uncultured Clostridiaceae bacterium
ATGAGGGCCGGTGGAGATAGCAAAAAAGCTATGTTCTATGATGTTTTACCTATTTATTTTATATCATTACCTTTAGGGTTTTTGCTAAGTTTTTTGTTTGAACTACCAATTTATGTTGTATTGCCGGTTATGTACAGCAAACGCATTGTAAAATGTGTGTTTGCTGTAAAAAGGCTGTTTTCCGGTAAGTGGCTAAATATCACAGCATAATCCATATCCGGCATAACTAATATTTGAGGCTTATTTTAAAATCATTTGAGTTGAAGAGGAATTCCTTGAGCGTTATAAAGGTTAGACTGAAATCTTGCTTTATAACCCCAGTATCTGTGCTTTCTGCTACAAATAAGTTAAGTACTAGTTTACCTCCCAATAATTCCAGCCAGCATAAGTATAATTTTCGCCTGTATGCACAAGAGTTCTCAATAACTTAGCGTTTTCAGTTCCATATAGCGATATTTCCTCACCATTATAAAGAAGATTTGCTGCTATTGGCATTTTTCGTAAATATTCAGGAAAATGATGCCATGTAGTTAAAAGCACTCCGTAAGCATTAATGCTATATGCCTCTTTGGATAATGCTTTTATATTCTCTATCTTATCCCAAGGACAAAGGATAGTATCAAAGCCTTTTTCCATAAAATATTTAGAAGTTTTAACTTCCCCCTCGATTATATCATACTGCCAATCAGCAATAATAATATCATTATTGAGTAATTCAAGAGCCTTATGAGTTTGTTGATCAGGTTTGCTTGTTGCTATGTATGGTCTCTTCCACTCATTGCGATCAAGGAATTGATCGCCCCAAATAATAGCACGTCGATTGTTTTTCCTCAATAATTGGGCAATCCTATTTAAGTATTCAGCAAGCATTAAAGGACCATCCTGTTGTTCACATAATTCACACGTAGCAAAAGAATATGCTTCATCAAATCCTAAATGAAAATAACTTCCTTTGCCACATAGCTCCATCTGTTCCTCTCGCATTTCACTTAAAAGCTTAAATGTATCAGGGTTTGAAAGACACCAAGTCCAACCATCAGGTTCAAAAAGCAATGCTTTTCTTGGATTTTGATTTAAAACTACATGTCTACCGTATTTAACTCTTGAAGATGATGCATGTCCCAAATGATTTATCATTGGTATTATTTCCATACCATAATCATTTGCAAGCCTAACAAGCGGTTTTATTTGCTCTTTTGTGAAAGATTCTTTTTGCCAATACAATTCCTTCATTGCCTTGTAGCGATAAGTACCCCAAAACTCAAGTATTATGTGGGTAAATTTTAGAAAGCCGGCAAGCCTGATTACCTTTTCAATCAATATAAGTTGAGTTTCTGGAAATACACAGAGGTGAATTCCTCTAAATGCTAATCCAGAATCATCGTTTATTTTAACACAAGGAATATAAAAATCTTCATTCCCTTCCTCGAGACAACGTGGTCTTATAAGTTGAACAACAGTTTCAAAACCATGAATTAAACCATTTCTACAGGAAGCATTAATAAATATACCATCTGAATTAATCTCAATAGAATATTCGCTTTGACCAAGCAACGGAAATGAAAAAGTTTCACATGGTTTTGAGGAAATAATGGCTTGGAAATCACCAAGATGATAATTCTCTATAATAACTGGTTTACTTGTACGATATGTAAATTGATACCACATTTCTCTTAAGATATCTTTATCATTACCATTTTTAAACTGTAAAAATACATCTACACCAAAAGTAAATTCGCCCTCTGTAAATTCAATGTTCTTTGGTATAGGATAAATACTTTTATACATTTTTATGTCCTCTCTTATATATTTTTTCTGTTCTATTCAGCTTATATACAAACAGTCCTATGCAATAGAATATTATAAAAATACATCTTCAGTTGGTTCTGATAGCTTATACCAACTTTTAAAAGCAAAGAAAAACCACCATGGATCAAGAACACTATCTAATCTGTTTTCATTCATCATCATGTATTCTGTTAACATTTCCCAATACATTGATGAAATTTCATCATCTCCATCAATTTTAGCACGTATAGAATATGACAACAACTTTACCATTTCCATATGTATAAAAATATACTTCCATGAAAGTGCATGCGTTTTGTTATTGTTCAATACATTTTTTTCAATAACCTTTCTATAGTTTTCAACAATGCTTGGAATTTTGTGTAACTTGTCGATAACTTCTTCTCGTGAATAATTACGTGGAGGGAGGTTTTTTGTAAACGGTACAATATTAAATGGGTTAATTTCTTCTGACAGACTTTTCATGTATTCAAGGCATTGATTCCAACCATCTCCAAATGCTGCCTGATAATATTCATTAGCTAACTGCTCCATTGATAATTCAGGTTTCCAATGCATTTTAGCAAATAAATAAATTGGGAAACTTGTTGGATAATGAGCTCTTAATACGGAACAGGTAAGAGAACCGTTTATTCCCATTTTACGTAATCTTCTTATGTCTTCTTCCATTACCCAGTTTCCATAATACTGACCCTGGTCCAAAAAATGATAATTGGTATAATGAAAATCCCATATAAATGAATCTCCTTGAAACCATTTTCGCCATTCCTTTAGCACTACATAGAAGGACTCAGTTTCAAACAGTATTGGATTTTTATTTCTTCTATAAGGCGGAATAGTCGCTGTTTTAGATTCGTAAACATAAGGATCTTGGTAATTTCTTGTATGATTTGTAAATAACATAATAAATCTATCTTGATTTTTAAATGCGGTCTTTTGTGGAGCCCAATCAGTATCAGTATATACAATAAAAGCTATCCTGGTTTTAAGTTTTCTTATAGTAAGCTCTTCATCAACGGCATTAAGAATCATAACATAAAAATCGCTTGGTAACGTGTCTTTGCACCTTTCACATTCACAATGAGTACCAATGCCATCAGACATCCAGAAGTGAAGTATATCTATATATTGATGATTTTCAGCATAATCACAAATTGCTTTAACCAGCATCCCTCTAACCTTTGGATTTCCATAACATAAATCAGTATGTTTCAAAGAACCATTATTAATTCTTCTATGACCATTTACTTGGGCCAAATACTGGGCTTTGTCTTCAGGTATAGTGTCAATACCACCTCTACTTGTTTCCTCTTCTGTCAAACCAATGGCAACACCTGTCCATCCATGTCCCACTGCATTATATATGAGTCCTCTTTTCTTTATTTCTGCAATTCCCATTCTGTGGTACGACATAATTTCTCCGATAGAACGTTTCTCCGGCTTTTTAATAGATTTAAAATTACGGCCATAATAATTGGCGAACTCCTTAACTGGCAAGAAGGATTCATTCATTATAGAGTTAATGCCCATCTTTGCAGACCAGTCAATTTTATCTATATAACTCTCAATACTATATGTACCGAGAGTACTGTATCCACGGTATCTGTAGCCAGCTTTCTCATTAATTTCTATACATAGCGAGAATATTGAGACTTTGGGAATAAGTTCCCCATCTTTTCCCGGTCTTATCCATCTACAACCACTTGCCTCAAGAAAACGATATACTGAAAAAAGCACACTTCTCGGGTTTGGACCAGAAATTATTCCATTTAAGTTATCGATTTTGGCATATACAGCATCATCTAAATTTTTGTCTTCTAACTCTGTAGGACTAATATTAAAATTTTCATATAGCCCTAAATTAATACAATTGTCGTATTTATTATTACTACTATTGTGTGTAATACTTATCTCCACCTGCTCGTTGGCCATTTTAGCAAGGTATCTTTTTAGCTCTAAAGCTGCAAACTCCAGTGTGCAATTTTCTTTTTCCGATAATACATTAATTATTAGCTTTTTATTAATGCAAGTCATAGTTCTTACCCTCCTGTTTGATTATTAATCTATAACTAATTAATCCATCATTAAACAAATATTATAGATTACTTATTGTAATATTAATTTTCTATATTCTTCAGGATTTATCCCTTCATATCTTTTGAAAGCACGCCGAAATGAAAATTCGTGTTCATATCCTATTGATTTTCCTATTTGGGCAATATTCATTTCTGTTTCCCTAATAAGTTCTTTTGCCTTTTCAATTCTAAGTCTGGACACATATTCATGATAATTTACTCCGGCATATTCCTTAAATGTTTTTGATATTGTTGTAGTAGAAACATTATACTCTTCACATATCATTTTCAAAGATAAATCCGGTTCTGAATAATTTTTATTTATAAAGGAAGCAATTTGTTCTCCTAGGTCAGATATAGCCTTAGAATCATTATAATATATTGCTCTTTCGCATATTGTAGTACTAATTTTATGCAAGAATTTCCATTGTTCTTTGGATTCTTTACAAAAGTACAGGTTATTATAATCTTTTAATATTAAGCTATCATCTGAATTGAGCTCTGAAATTACCCTTAAAAAAGTTTCTATTAATCTTGATATTAGCAATTTGGAAATATGTGGAGATAGTTTTCGTTTTTCATTTTCATACTTTATTTCATTTAATATTCGTTCAACAACCAGTCGATTACCAGTTTTTAGATTATTGATGAGCTGAATTTCCCAATCTGTTGGATAGTAGTACATTTCATTTTGCTTATAAGCATTTCTAGTTATTTTAATATTTTCTTCAAAAATCCTTCTTTGAATATTTTCTTTAGCCATATGATAGGACTTACTAATACCAATGATTCCCTTCTCGATACTTCCCTCAGAAATAATTACATTATAATCATTAGTTTTATTTAATGTAATCCTTAAATTATTTGATAATTGTATAAGTTCATCAGTATCAGGAACAAAGTTGCTATACTTTAATATAATTACCACATCTTCATCAATCATTTCAATTAGATTATATGATACTGATTTTTGATTTAAAATATGCTCAACATTATTAATAACATCTAATATATATTTATTAATAATATTAACAGGTTTTGAAATTATTATTGTCTTTATTATTATTACACTGTAGCAATAATAATTTTTGTAATCTAGTTCATATTCTGATAACCTTTTTTCTATATCATCAGCAAAATATCCTCGTATAATTCTCTGTAACATATCGGTCTGCGCTGCCCTTTTAAATTGTTCTTCTCTTTTTTTGAGTTGTTCTCTTTCATTTACAAGAGTATCAAAAGAATCTGATAAATAGTTATATTCTTTATCGTTTTTTCTTGTTTCAGTGCTATTTCCAAAATATGAATACACTTTTACCAGTAGTTTTTGCAATGGACGATAAGTAATTTTTGAAAGCAAATAAGCTATAATTATACCAAATATTATCATAGATACAAAAGTAATAATAATTCTATATATTTTAGTAAAGGGTATGCCAATGTTGATAATCTCGAATTTGAACAAATACTCCCAATCCAATATATTTGAATTTATATTTAAGGTATATATATTGTCAGAACCTATATTGATACCCGATGTAAATTGAACAATCTTATTTTGGCCATTTTTACCTAATATTGATAAATCAGTAATTTCTAACGGGGAAATATTAGCTATATAATTGTTAAGAGTATTTCTTTTAATAATAAACATAACTACTGCCCTTGGTTTAGCGCTGCCCTCAAGGGATTGATAAAGTACTATACTGTTATCTTCAATAATGTCGTTTAGTTGTTCAAACTTACAAAACGGTGTATATTCAAATAATGAAGCCCTAATATTACTTTTATCTTCCATATTATTAATTCCAATAATACTTAAATAGTCATCAATGTTTAGCCAATTATGATGTGATACAACTATATCTTTATACGGAAAAATAACAGCCATTTCCGAAACTATACTACCAGCACTCTTAATAGTAAGTTCATCTGATATTTCTCTTTTACGAATAAAATCGAATTCCGGATCAAATACCTTTGTATTCGAACACAGTTTAATTACCCATGGTTTAGTAAACAGTTTGTCACCAATACTTTTTACATCATGGATTTTATTATCAATAGTTATTGCTGTTCTAGCTGCTTCATGTTTATAGCTATCGATTATTTCTTTTTTACTGGCTATGTATGCATCATTAATTTGTACTGTTACTAATAATACTACAGGAATAATAAAAATAATCAAATATGAAAAAAATAGAGTTCTAAATGTATGGCTTTTAATACAATTATTCAAATATTGCACCATCCTCTTGTAAAAATACCATTAAGGCAAGCATGGGAAAAATTAATTATTTTCCCATGCTTGCAAGATTAAAGATACTTAGAATTTAAGGAATCTTTCATGACGTGCCTTATAAACTTCTAACGCTTCATCAAGTCCAAGCTCCTTTAAATCCTTAATGTATTTATCCCAATCATCCAATGATTTCTGCCCAAGAATAAGCTTTGTTATTAGCTCATCTGAATATGTTTTAAGAGCTGTTTCATACTTTTTTTGCACTTCAAGTTCTTGTTCAGAAGGCATTGCAAGTAAAATATTACTAAATGTATAAAAGTAATGATCATATTTTTGAACAGCCATTTGAATATCTACCTTATAATCAGGAACAGCACTAAAATATTCCCTACTCCAAATGCAAATTCTTATCCTTGGAAATACTGTATCTCCATAAAGGTGTCTTCCTAAAGCAATCCCCTTTTCTGCCTGCTCCTGAGTTGTCATGCCTTTTGTTAAGTATTCTTTTTTGCCATCAGGATTAACCTTATAGGTTTCACCTTCAATGCCCCATTCGCATAGGTCGTGGTATTCCTCAGTATGTACCATGTCAAAGAAAGCAATAGCACCTTCTAAATCTTTACAGTTTTTGGTAATACCAAACTTGCTAAATATTGACATGGCGGGTTCACGTAGGAAATATGGCGTAATACCATCTACAGCAGGTAGTGGCATAAATGGTTGGTATTCAGCTTCTTCCTGTTCTATTAAAGGTTCATTCCAAGTTGCAGTTACATAAGTATTAATAGCAGATACTTTATTCTGCGATATTTTCTGGTCTCTAACCTCGCCGGAAGCACCTATTAAAGATGCATCAATTATCTTTTCATTTACCAGTTTATTCATATATATTATATAATCTTTTATTGCAGGTTGATACCATGGAGAAACTGCATCTCCTGTTTTAGGATCAATATTCACAACTTGATCAGGGAGCCCGAACCATTGTGCAATACTGTTACTAAAGTTATCAATATTTACAATGATAATTTCATCCTTCTGACCGTTTTCATTAGCATCATTTTCTCTAAAATATTTTAGAGCATCATAAAATTCCTGTGCATTGGTGGGTAAGGCTATATTGAATTTTTCTAACCAGTCTTTTCTTATAGACGGACAAAAACCGGTTCCTAAAGCGGGTGTCTCATCTTCATTCAACATTGATGCTAAATTAGGAAACCAATATAAATTTCCTTCGGGGGTAGTAGTAATTTTAGGGGCTATATAAAAGTACTTCTCCCACATTTTTTTAATATTGCCGTTACTGTATTTCTCCATTAAGGGATTAAGATCAAGCAAAACACCCTGTTTACCAAGAGATATAACTGATGCATCATCCATTGGAGAAATATTAACAATGTCTGGAAGGTCTGCTGCAGAAGCAAGTCTTGTTTGAATAACAACATCATACTGTTCTTTAGGAACAAATTCATATTTTAGTTCCAAATTATATTTTTTCATAAGATTGTTAAGTTCTTTCCAAGTGGTATATTCTTCCCACTCCTCGTTTGGATAGTGATCATATCTTCTATCAGGACCTAATAAGCTTATCTTATGAACTTTTTGTGTTTCTTCAGAGGATAGTGCTATGCTTGAAGTCTTAGTTGGATCTTGTGCAGTCTTCTTTTCTTGTGAGACAGTACATGCTGTAAATTGTGTTGATAGTATAATCACGCATAAAAGTAATACAACTATTAGTTTGCTTGATTTTCTCATAATAAAACCTCCATTTAATATTTATTTTATGCCATTTTGGCATATTAAGTCAAATAATAATATTACTATCCTTTCAATGAACCTAGCATAATGCCCTTAATAAAATACTTTTGAAAAAATGGATATGTAAAAAGTATTGGTAGTGTAATAAATATAATCATACTGTATTTTAGTTGAGTTGATGTAAGCCTTTGACTTATTGCAGCTTCAACATCCTCCATTGTGTGTAGCTTTGTTAAATCAACTGTTTGTGCTACCAGTATCCTTTGCAGGTACATTTGAAGAGGATGCAATTTCTCTGAGGGAAGATATATCATTGCACTAAACCAACTATTCCATATATTAACTATTGTATATATTGATATAACAGCTAAAACAGGCTTTGATAACGGCACATATATATTAAAAAGTACACGATAATGATTGGCTCCATCAATAAACGCTGATTCGCTGAGGGATTCAGGTATTGTAGCGAAAAAAGTTCTTACAAGGATAATATTCATTATTCCAACAGCACCCGGTAGAATTATTGCCATTCTAGTATTGTAAAGACCTAGTTTATTAATTAAAAGGAAACTTGGTATCATACCACCGGAAAAATACATTGGCACTAATAGAAATCTTACTACCCATTTTCTATACTTTAGCTTTTTTGATATTAGAGGGTATGCACATAGTATACTCGACATAACCATTAATATTGTACCACAACATACATAAAAAATAGTATTTAGATACGCTCTCCACATCTTCATATCTGAAACAATAATTTTATAACTCCCCAAATATAACCCTTTAGGATAGAAAAAAACCTGATTGCTCATAACATACTTAGGATTACTTATGGATAAAATAAACACATAGTACATAGGGTATAGTGTTATTAAGCAAACAATAAAACTTAATATATAGAAAATTGCAGTTACTATTGGAGATCCTGTTTTTATTGCACTTTTTCTTTTAGGCATAGTGTCCTCCTTTTCTCACCATAAACCAAAGTCTGTAATTTTTTTACTTATAGAATTAGCAATAAATAATAATATAAAATTTAATGTTGATACAAATAAACCAGATGCTGTGCCTGAGCTAAAATTGCCTCCCATTAAACCATCTCTATACACATATGTCCCGATAACATCAGCTGTTTCATATACAGCCGGATTATATAGAAGTAGTATCATTTCCGTATTAGAACCGAGCAAGCTTCCAACTGCAAATATAAGGTTTATTAACATTAGCGGTAAAATTGAAGGTAATGTAATATGTTTCATTTGATGAAATCTATTAGCACCATCTATTTTTGCAGATTCATATAAGGCCGGATCTATTGAAGTTATTGTAGATAAATAGAGTATACTATTCCAACCAAACGTTTTCCATATGATGGTAATTGTATAAATGAATGGAAAGTATTTCGGTTCAATATTCCATGACCTTGCTTCCCCACCCAATTTTACTACTATTTGATTTAGTAAACCATCTGTGCTTAAAAATGATAAAACTATACCGGCAACAACAACTGATGAAATAAAATGTGGCATATAACTTGCAGTTTGAACAAATTTCTTATAAAAATTATCGGTTAGTTCATTTAATATGAGAGCAAATGCTATAGGTACCCAAAATCCAAATACTAATTTTAAGCTACTAAGTGTAATCGTATTACGAATTATTCGCGAAAAGTATGGTGACTTAATAAAATCAGCAAAATGTTTTAGACCTACCCATTCAACACTACCATCAAATGCTATAAATGGGCTACCGGGAACATAATTTTGAAATGCAATAACTATACCATATAAAGGTATATAACAAAAAATGATTATGTGCACCAACACCGGCAACATCAATGAATATAACTCAATATTCTCTTTTACATCTGTTCTGTATGTTTTTTGCATTTTTTTTACTATTAAAGTTGAGCGTTCTCTTAACATGCAAATACTCCTTAATTTAAATAATATAACATTACTTTTACTTGTTAAACTTTATTTTTATTGTTTTGTTTATTATTCTGTATTTTTGAATATATCATTTCAGTATTATTATATAATCATGTGTTAACTGGGTGTTAACTGGCTATTTGCAACATCATTTCTAATATCATACTATTGATATAAGCTATGACTGTCAACGCACATTTTTATAAAATTACTCACATTTTTGGGGAAATGATGATTTATATAAGATGAATTGTTAAATATAACCAATCACAAATACATTTTTCAAATAAAAATTGATTTTACAAAGTTAATCCAATTATCTTTGTAAAATCAATTTCTTTAAAAACAAAATCAGAAAATCTATATATAATCTTCTTTATTTTTACAAACCGCAAATTTACCATAAATTGTATAGTGCTGATGTGTAATCAACCATATCTGCGTTCCTTAATTGCCATATAGTCATCTTCCAAAGCACCATGAATTGCAGGTACAGCATAACTTCCCATACAACCACCCATAGGACCGGTGTGGTCAGTACCGCCAGTCTTATACAACTTAAGCTGCTCCGCCTTCCGGCGAAACATCTTCTCATCTTCTTCGTCCAACATGGGGTGACACACCTCTATACCTTGTATCCCTAACTCTACAAGCTTGTCTACATATTCATACTGGTTTTTCGGATGTGCCAACACTGCAACACCCCCTGCTTTCTTAATATACTCAACAACCTCTTCTACGCTTGCTTCTTCTATTGGAAGAGCATAAAGTGAATTGTAGGAAAAATTCACCTTATTTATCGCTTCCCAGTCTTCCTTATGTATAATGCCCTTATCTACCATCGCACGACATACCTGGTCATTACAAAACCACTCATTCTCCGGATTTTTATCTATTACCTCTTGCCAAGTTATACCCTTCAGTGTACCGCGAGAAAGTCCCGCTTCAAGGAGTGCTCTTGTATGGTCATTACGATATTTACATAGACGTTTTACAAATGTTATCAACTCTTTATTATCTATATCAAAATCATACCCTAGAATATGAAACCCCACTCCCCACTGTCGACAGGTGAACTCAACACCGGACATACTCTCAATACCTGTTTTTTCAGCAACCCGTATAAGTTCACGCACTCCGCTTATAACATCATGATCACTTAGTACAACACCGCCATAACCTAATGACTTTGCTAGAATTGCAAGCTGATATGGAGTAAATTGCCCATCTGAATGTGTTGAATGCAGATGCATGTTTGCAAAATATGGTGTAAAGCTCCTGATATTTTTATTCTCATTTAATTCCATGTTTCATATCCCCCTTCTATTATTATATTTCGCATCCTCATACGGTTAGATTTCTCATTATTACTATTTTGACATAAATTGTTTCCACCTTGTAAACATAATTTCTTCAAATACTTCCCTATGTATTTCACAATGTATCATGTTGTAAGCAATCATATTTGCTTGAACATTATATCTGTCTTTACCTATAGCTGTAAAATTTTTTACTAATCTTTCTATCATATTGGTTTTGCTGCAATACTCTCTCCATTTATTTTTAACAAAGTCAGGATCCTCTGAAATCTCCCTGGAACGTCTGTAGAAAGCATCTAATATTTTTTTCCCTTCTTCATCATTAGAAAGACGCATTCCATTATCATGCCTTGTTAATGGAATATAATCAACAGTTGCTTTTTTGTCATCAGATATCCTTACGTTAGCTAATATGGATGTTTGCCATTCTTCCGAGTCATCCTCCCCATATATAAACATAAAATTACCCTGACCATACACTATTGTACCACCCTTATAATCTTCATAACAGCCAATACAGTGAGTATGCTGAGTAATTATCAAATCTGCTCCTTTTTCTATAAACTTCCGGCAAACTTTTTGTGTATTGGGACTAGGGTAGCGATATTCTTCCCTACCACCATGATAAAGGGCAATAACATAATCACAACTTTTTCTTAGTTCCGATACATGATCAAAAGATTCAAGCGGTTCGTAAGGGTTGGCTCCCGCTGAATTCTCAGTAGCTATTGTAAACTCATGTTCAGCACATGTGTATACACCAAGCTTAAGTCCATTTTTATATAAAATAAATGGTTTTTTAGCTTCTTCTAAGTTTTTACCTGCACCACAATGGTTAATTCCTTCTTTATCAAGCACTTCTATTGTTTTAAATAGGGCTTGTTCATCATGGTCAAGAATATGATTATTTGCAAGACATAATAAAGAAGGTTTGATAGCTGATATTCCCTTAACTGAAGCCGTTGGAGCAATTAGATTGGGACCACACTTTGGAATAGGCTTTTTCATATTGCATAGCGGAGTTTCTAGATTAAATATTCCAAGATCGCTTTTTTCTAACACATCAAGTATGCCTTTCCCAAAAAGTGCTTCAACATCACCGTTTATAAATAACTCCATATT
>CAZEYH010000041.1:0-2258 GCA_964515895.1 uncultured Clostridiaceae bacterium
TCAGAGCACCATACGGAGACTACAACAATAATGTAATAAGAACTGCTAAAAAGCTAAATCACTATGTAATACAATGGGATTTGGACAGTTTAGATTGGAAGCCGGGTATTAGCCAAGAGGAAATACTAAACCGCATAACCAAACGAATAAAACCCGGTTCTATTATATTATTCCATAACGATACACCTTACACTGCTAAACTATTACCCGCCATTATTGAATCTTTGAAAAAAGATGGCTATAATTTCTTACCGGTATCAGAATTGATTATAAGAGAAAACTATAATATTGATCATGAAGGAAAGCAGAAGAGGAAGAGGTAATACATAAAATCACTAAAAAATGCACATTATATAAACTACCTTATTCTCGATTTGAAATAATATGATTATCACCCAGAAAGTCATGAAATGACTTTCTAATGAAACTTTAGGCATATTGATGAGTTTCATCAGCCTTCGTAAGAAGGCTGGATAACCATATTAGATTGCTTGCAGTGAAAAGTCGTAAAACGACTTTCTGGGGAGCAATCATAATTTAACTATTTTTTATTAATTAAGGAAGTGCTTAATGAAATGAGGTTTTACAAATGATGATAGCAGGACTAATCAGCCTTGAGGGATGTGAGACACAGGTTGCTAATCTAATTAACATCATATTGGCTTCAAACAAAAAGAAAACAAGCATTATGAACTGCAAAAACTTAATTGAATTAGGTACTGATAAAATAAAAAAGTATTTGCGCGAGATTAGAAATAATGGTACAAATATTTTGATTTTAAAAATTGATATTAACAATATAAATTATGAGATATTTGATTATTTGCAATTTGATATCATATTATATATCATGCATAATCATAAAGAAGACATTTTACCTAAATATAAACCTCAAATGAAAAAGCTATTATCACTACTCGGTGAAAAAGGAATAGTAATTATAAATGAAGATTTTATGGAATCTCATCTTTTTTTAAAAGACCTTAAGGATTTTAATTTTGATACAGTTACTTATGGTTTCAATTCAAAAGCAAATATAACAACATCAAGTATTGGTGACAAAATGTTTGATAAAGGTTTTATGTTATACCAGCAAAAAGCAGTTAAAGCATTAAATGGGAAAATCATCAGCCCTCAAGAATATAGAATTGATGCAGGAGAAGAAAACTCAGACATATATGGAGCTCTTGGGGCAGTAGCATTTGCTGTTGCCTGTGGAATAGAATTAAATCTGTCTGATTATTGTTCCGTTGATTTAAATTGAGCGTATATGAGTTAGCCATTTTAATTACTCTTTTTTCAAAAGGATTTTCAAATGGGTTTTCAATGTAAAAAATATGTAATATAATATAACCTAATGATAGAGGATGGCAATCTATGCAAGAAATTTTAATGAAAATTGCTTCTAAATCTATTCCTCTATGAATAGTAATACAATAGAAAAAATTATGCATATACATGAGAAAAAGAGAGGAGAGTGAGGGGGCAAATGGTTGGGAATCTCATTGAAAACAATTTAGTTACCATCACCGGCAAAGTTATTTCAGAATTGGAATATAGTCATGAAGTATATGGAGAAGGTTTTTATTCTTTTATGCTTGAAGTTCCAAGACTCAGCGATAGTAATGATAATATCCCTATAACAATTTCAGATCGTTTAATTAATAAGGACGAATTAAGTAAAGGATGCATTATAGAAGTAGAAGGGCAATTCAGATCCTATAATAATTATGGAAGAGAAGGAAATAGATTGATTCTTACTGTATTTGCAAGAGAAATAGAGTTTTTGGAGGATGAAAGCAAAACAAAGAACCCTAACCAAATTTATTTAAACGGGTACATATGCAAGAAACCTATATATAGGACCACACCTTTCGGGCGAGAAATAACTGACTTATTATTAGCAGTCAATAGACCATATAATAAATCCGACTATATCCCATGTATTGCATGGGGAAGGAATGCCAGGTATTCCCAAAACCTGTCTGTAGGTGATAATATAAAATTATGGGGAAGAATACAGAGTAGAGAATATCAAAAGAAATATTCATCCGGCGAAGTAATAACAAAAACAGCTTACGAAGTTTCGATAACAAAAATGGAAGTATGCAGTTCGGAGTTGGATTATGTTTAAGACTATGGTACAATGAAAAAAATAATTGAATTTTAGTTCACAAAGGAGATAATTTCGGGAATTGCAGGATGAAAATAATTGTAGAAGTTACTTTAGAAGTTACTTTAGAAGTTACTTTAGAAGT
>CAZEYH010000041.1:2358-11802 GCA_964515895.1 uncultured Clostridiaceae bacterium
TAGAAGTTACTTTAGAAGTTACTTTAGAAGTTACTTTAGAAGTAACTGCAGAAGTGACTGCAGGAGTAATTGCAGGAATAATTACAGAATAATGCAAAATAGCATCTCACTATATAAGAAAAAAATAAATATGGTAATTTTATTATTACCGATTTTTTTTGCGTCTTTAGTAGCCTGTTCGCCAATAATATGGGATGATCCTGTCGAGACAGAAGAATTTATAATGGGTACCACAATAACCCAACGAGTATATGGAAGCAATGCCGAAATTGCAACAAGAGAAGTAATTGACAGGCTAAAGACTATTGAAAATAAAATGACAGTAAAGTTACCTGATAGTGAATTAAATCTTCTTAATAAAATGGCGGGGAAAGGCACTGTAAGTTTGAGCCGGGATACTATTTATGTATTAAAAAAAGCAAAAGAGTTTTCTCAATTAAGTCATGGAGCTTTTGATGCTACACTAGGTCCTATAATAAATACCTGGGGTATATCTACCGGTAAGCAAAGAATTCCTGATGACCAAGAAATTAGAGATTTGCTTTTGAAGGTTAATTATAAAGATTTAATTATTGATGAAAATAAGCTGGAAGTGAAATTAGAAAGAACAGGTCAATCAGTTGATTTAGGCGGTATAGCAAAAGGTTATGCCGGGGATGAGGCAATTGGAATTTACAAAAAGCATGGAATAGAATCTGCATATATAAATTTAGGGGGCAATGTAGTTGTCCTTGGTAACAGATCTGACGGAAAGCCCTGGAAAATTGGTATACAAAATCCAAGAGATGTAAATGGTAAATATATTGGAATAGTGGAAGTATCCGATAAGGCTGTTATAACCTCAGGGGATTACCAAAGATATTTTGAAGAGAATGGGGAAAGATATCATCATATATTTGATCCTAATACAGGTTATCCTGCAAAGTCAGGTCTTATTAGCGCAACAATTATAACCGAGCTTTCCATTGACGGAGATGCATTATCTACAGCAGTTTTTGTTTTAGGCTTGGAAAAAGGAATGGATCTTGTAGAAAGCCTTGAAGATGTTGAAGGAATTTTTATAACTGATGACAAAAATATTTATGTAACTTCAGGACTTAAAAATAATTTTATTTTTATGGATGAAAGCAAGGAATTTAGATATGTTAAAAAAAGGTGACATTTTTCTTATTGCTGTAATATTATTTTTTGTTTTTACAGGCATAATATTACCTAAAGTTTTTAAAGAAAAGGCTAATGTTCATATAGTTGCTATTATAAAGCAGGGTGATAAGGTAATTAAAGAAATAGATCTTGATAAAATAAAAGAACCACAGAGAATGGAAATACACGGAGAATACAGTTTAGTAATTTCAGTTGAAAAAGGAAGAATTAGGTTTGAAGAAGCCGACTGTCCGGACAAGCTTTGTGTGAAAACAGGTTGGATATCTAAACCCGGAGATACATCTGTTTGTCTCCCCGGACGAACTATAATAAAAATAAAAGGAAAAAAAGCTGAAGTAGATGGGGTAACATATTAGTAAAAAAAACAAATGCTCGGCAATAATAAAGAAAGTTGTCTACATTGTGATGAAACAACATATAACTTTGGGACAAATGCTGTGAGATGAAAATAAGTCAAATACATGGAATATAAAATAGAAAACACAAATATGGAAAAAGTAAACATGATAAATACAAATATGGGAAAAACTAAAAAAATAGTGGTCCTTGCACTTTTAACAGCACAGGCTTTGGTTCTATCAATCGTAGAAAACAGGATACCTTTGCCGGTGACATTACCGGGTATTAAGCTTGGACTTGCTAATATTATTGTCCTTACTACCATAGTTTTTTTTGATCTTAAAGATGTACTCCTTATCGTTTTTCTGAGGACTATACTTTCATCTCTTTTTACCGGAGGATTTACAGGATTTTTATTTAGTATTTCCGGAGGAATTCTTAGTAGTTTAGTTATGAATTTTTTATATAAAAAAATGTTTAAGGTATTTAGCATTATGGGTATAAGTATTGCAGGTGCTGTAATGCATAATTTAGGACAGTTGCTTATGGCAAGTATTGTGATGAAAGATTTTTCAGTAATGATGTATCTGCCTATGCTCCTTTTATCTGCGGTCATCATGGGAAGTTTTACAGGTTTATGTGCTAACTATTTAATAAAAGCCTTAAGAAAGGCAAGAATATTTTGAGATAAACCAGAGAACTTTCCCCATACTGCTACTAGAAAAATTAATGCTCCGATAAAATAAATATGCTTGAAATAACTCAAAAAATAGATTATTCTATATATAGGGAGGGGTGTAGTGTGAATGATTAAAGCAATATATGGAGAAAAGGGTACAGGAAAGACAAGAACTCTTGTAAAAACAGCAAATGAGATGGCTGATGAAAACTACGGATGTGTTGTGTTTATAGACTATAGCAATCATCTAATTCATAATTTAAAGCATGGTGTAAGGTTTATAAATGTAACTGAGTTTCCTGTAAAAAGAGAGGAAGAATTTTTAGGTTTTCTATGTGGGATAATTGCCCAAAACTATGATGTAAAATGGTTTTTTATTGATGGAATTACATATATATTAAAAAAAGATGCCGGAAGTCTTGAAAGTTTTTTCTCAAAATTAAAGCAAATTGCTTCTCAATATGATGTTGAATTTACTATAAGTGTTACAGGTGATAAAGAAAATATGCCGGAGTATTTAAAAGAATTTGTTAAATAAATTTGGCGATAGCAGAAAGCAGGAAAAACTAATATAAGCTAGTATAGTTGGGAGAAGCATAATTAGGAGAAGCTAAGAGAAAATAAGTTGGCTTAAGAGAACGTCAATAATAGCAATAGTTATTAGCAATAAAACAAAACATTATAATTGTTGCATTAAATAATTAATGTAATAAATAATTAAGTGCGTAAAGATCATAACTTTATGCATTTTTTTAGCTCAGATTTAGAAAGGGATTGGATATGAAAAACATTGCTTCAGTTGTAATTAGTAATTGCACAAGGGAGTTTGATAAGGAGTATCACTATATTATTCCTGACGAAATAAAAGAGAATATCAAGCCCGGTATGAGGGTTATTGTACCATTTGGTAGGACAAACATGCTAAAAGAAGCATATGTTGTAGACATATTGGATAGTAGTAACTGGGATAAGCTTAAAAGTATTAAGAAACTTATTGATGAAGAGCCTGTATTGAATAGAAAAATGCTTAAGCTTGCTTCATGGATGAAAGATAGATATATATGTACATATCATGATGCAATAAAATGTATTCTACCTGCCGGAATTGGTGTTAAAGCTTACAGGATTGCAGTGTTAGAAAAGGTTAATACATATACAGGCAAGGATACTGATAAAAAAACAGATATAAATAAGAATAGCGATATGTATAGAAAGATAAGCGAAAACACAAATAAAAGCACAAGTAAGAACATAGGTAAAAACGTAAGCGAAAATGAAAAGAAAATAATTGATGCTCTTTTAGAATGCGGAAATGAATGTGAATTAACAGAGCTAAGAAATAAAGTAGATATAAAATCATTTCAAAAATGTATCAATACTTTGAAAAACAAGGGATTAATTAGTATTCGTGAAGAATATACGACAAGAGTTAAGGAAAAATTCATCCGTGTAGCATATTCTACCCTGCCTAAAGAGGAAGTTATAGAGATTATTGAAGGAAATAAACTAAAAAGAATTCAACAGATAAAAGTCATGGAAATACTTATGGATAATGAGTATGTGTCTGTTCAGGATGTTGTCAGATTTGCAGGGGTTTCTCCTGGGGTATTGGATACTTTAAAAAAATATGGATACATAGATTTTAAAGAAATAGAAGTCAAAAGAGACCCTTTTATGGATACTTACTATGAACCTACAGCACCTTTAAAGTTAACAAAGGAGCAAAATAAAGCTTTTGAAATAATAAAAGGCCGTATAGATGAAGGCGAATTTAATGAATATTTGTTACATGGAGTAACGGGAAGCGGAAAAACAGAAGTATATATGCAGTTGATACATTATGTTATTCAGAAGGGTAAGAATGCTATAGTATTGGTTCCCGAAATATCCCTTACTCCTCAAATGGTGGAAAGATTTAAAGGAAGATTTGGAAATGATGTGGCAGTTCTTCATAGCAGGCTTTCTTTAGGTGAAAGGTATGATCAATGGCGTCTTGTCCGTGGGGGAGAAAAGAAGGTAGTAATTGGTGCAAGATCAGCTGTTTTTGCACCTCTTGAAAATATAGGTCTTATTATTATTGATGAAGAGCATGAAGGAAGTTATAAGTCTGAAATAACACCCAAGTATCATGCTTCAGATATAGCACGATATATATGCAAACAGTATGAAGGAGTGTTATTGTTAGGTTCTGCTACACCATCAGTAGTAACATATTACAGAGCAATGAAAGGTGAAATTGATCTTCTTGAAATGAAAGATAGAGTAAATAACGCACTAATGCCTGAGGTAGAGCTTGTTGATATGAGAGAAGAATTAAGCCAGGGAAACAGGTCGGTTTTTAGCGGAAAACTTTCAGAAGAAATCAGTAAGAATATTAAAACAGATCAACAAACCATGCTTTTTTTAAATAGAAGAGGTTATGCATCTTTTGTTTTGTGCAGAAATTGTGGTTATGTGGTAAAATGCATAAACTGTAGCATCACTCTTACTTATCATGCAATCGGAGATAGATTAACATGTCATTATTGCGGATATACAGTAAAATCCCCAAAGAAATGTCCAAAATGCAAAAGTAGATATATAAGGCACTTTGGATTGGGAACACAAAAGTTGGAAGAAGAAGTAAAAAAACAGTTTCTCGGAAGCACTGTTATCAGAATGGATTCTGACACAACCGGTTATAAGAATTCCCATGCAGATATTTTAAGCAAGTTTCGGGATCAAAACATTAATATAATGGTAGGCACTCAGATGATAGCAAAAGGCCATGATTTTCCTAATGTTACTCTTGTGGGTGTAATGGCTGCTGATGGAATGTTAAATCTTGCGGATTATAGAGCATCTGAAAAGACATTTCAACTTTTAACCCAGGTAGCAGGAAGGGCAGGAAGGGGGGACTTAACCGGAAGAGTTGTAATACAGTCATATAATATAGATGATTTTAGTATACTTGCTGCTTGCAAACAGGATTATAAGAGCTTTTACGATCAGGAGATTATAATACGCAAAGAAATGGTCTATCCTCCTTTTATAAATATTGCTTTGGTAGTTATGAGTGGGGTAAATGATAAAGCTGTACAACAGATTTCAAAAGTTGTAAAGGACATAATATATAAACACTTTAGAAAAAACAATGTTGATAAGGAACAATATGAAGTACTTGGGCCTTTGAAACCACCTATATCAAAAATAAAGAATAAATATAGATGGAGACTTGTTATAAAAAGCAATGATATGGATGTCCTTATCAAAATTTTGAGGGAGACTGCAGATGAGTTTTATAGAGAAAAAAGCAAAAGTACAGTTGATTTAGGTATAGATATTGATCCGATTAATATGTTATAATAAATGCGATTAATGAAATAAAACCATGACAGTTTTATCTCTATGCATTTATTGAAACGGTGTGAAGCAATTCGATTGGCGAATTGCACTTATGTTATAATAATATAATTAGTTCTATCTGTATAGGATTGTATAGAATTTTGTATCGGAGGTGTTAATGTGGCTTTAAGAAAAATTAGAAAAGATGGAGATGGAATCTTAAGAAAAAAATCAAGAGAAATTAGTAATATTGATGATAGAATTATCACGTTATTAAATGATATGGTTGAAACAATGTATGAATATGATGGAGTTGGGCTTGCTGCACCTCAAGTAGGGGTTTTAAAACGTGCTGTTGTAATAGATATAGGGGATAAGGAGGGCCTTATAAAACTAATTAACCCTAAAATTGTTCATGAAGAAGGGGAAAAGTGCGATGTAGAAGGCTGCTTAAGTATACCCGGTGTATCCGGGGAAGTAAAACGTCCTGAAAGGGTTATAGTAGAAGCTCTTGACTGTAATGGGAATCAAGTTACCATAGAAGGAGAAGGTTTGCTTGCACGGGCCTTATGTCATGAAATAGATCATTTGGATGGAATACTTTTTAAAGATAAGGTTATAAGGTTTATTGATACACATTAAATTGGTACATGAGATTGGTACATGCTTAGAAGGAGTGAAATATATTTGAAAGTTATTTTTATGGGTACTCCTGAATTTTCAGTACCCAGCTTGGATATGCTTATCAATGAAGGACATGAAGTATTAGCTGTGGTAACACAGCCGGACAGGCCTAAAGGAAGAGGAAAAAAGCTATGCTGTCCTCCAGTTAAAGAATATGCCGAGAAACAAAACATATATGTACTACAGCCGAGGAAGGTAAAGACTGATGAGTTCATTTCATCATTAAAGGAAAAAGCCCCTGACGTTCTAGTTACTGTAGCTTATGGAAAAATACTTCCTCAGGAAGTATTGGATATTCCTAAAAAAGGATGTATAAATGTCCATGCTTCATTATTGCCGAAATACAGGGGAGCTGCACCTATTAATTGGGCAATTATTAATGGAGAGACAAAAACAGGTATTACAACAATGCTTACAGATGCGGGAATGGATACGGGAGATATTTTATTAAAACAAGAGATTGATATATCAAATGATATTACTGCCGGTGAACTTCATGATAAATTAGCTTTACTTGGAGCTGAAGTTTTAAAAGAAACATTGGAGAGGATTGAAAGGGGCACAATACAGGGAATCCCTCAAAACGAAGCAGAAGCAACATATGCTCCTATGATGAAAAAAGAGACAGGACTTATTGATTGGGAAAATTCTTCAGAAAACATACACAACCTCATAAGAGGTACAAACCCCTGGCCGGGAGCTTTTACTTCATACAAGGAGAAGAGAATAAAAATATGGAAATCAGATATTGTGAATCATGAACTTCAAGGATTTCAAGAACTTCAAACAGGTGAAATGCATAAAACACTTGAAACATATAAAGATACTAAGCCGGGCACAATTATCGACAAGAAAAAGGATGGAATACTTGTAGCTTGTGGTAAAGGTTATATAAGAATACTTGAACTTCAATTCGACGGCTGTAAAAAATTATGTGTTGATGAATGTTGGCATAACTTTGATGTGGGAGCCAAATTTGGAGATTAGAGGTACATTTTATTAATGTACCGTAGGTTAATAGTTACTGGCATTATACTTTCGGGTTAGTGCAGAAGTTGAAGAGTACATTAGAACCTGCCGACTTTAGTCGTGCAGAGTTTCAGTTAATTGTAGTTTGGGTATTATATAATAGATAATATTTACAGGAGGTAATCAAATGGGATTTTTATATGGGCTTGACAAATACTACCTATTTTTAGTGGTGCCGGCTTTTTTATTCGCCTTATATGCTCAATTTAGGGTAAAAAGCACATTTAATAAATATAGAAAGCTATCTAATAGAAACGGTTTTACAGGAGCGGATGTTGCCAGAGCTATATTGGATCAGAATGGATTAAGGGATGTATCTGTACAAAGTGTTTCAGGAGAGCTAACTGATCATTATGACCCAAGAACCAGAGTAGTGAGGCTTTCGCAAGCAGTATATGGCAGCACTTCTGTTGCAGCACTCGGTGTTGCTGCTCATGAAACGGGCCATGCCCTTCAGCATAGACAGAAATATGCACCCCTCGCATTAAGAAGCACATTAGTACCTGCTGCTAATATTGGTTCTACTGCAGGACCTTATTTGGCAATATTTGGGCTAATGTTTCAACTGAATCCTCTAATATATATCGGAATAATACTTTATGCAGTTGCCGTGGCTTTTTATCTTGTAACTCTTCCGGTAGAATTTAATGCAAGTACTAGGGCAATTGCTTCTCTTGAAACTATGGGTATCCTTACCTGGGACGAAGCAGAGCCTGCAAAAAAAGTACTACGAGCTGCAGCATTAACCTACGTAGCTTCTGCAGCTGTTGCCATGGCAAACTTACTGCGCCTGGTAATGCTGGCAGGAGATAGGAGAAGGAATGATTAGTACTATGATTTCTGAGATAAAGGAGAATAACAGAATAATCTGACAAAAAAAGAGAGTGTTGATATGGCCGATTATGTTGATGTGTCCAGAGAAACTGCATTGAAAATATTATATGATATACATGAAAAAGGTGCATATTCCAATATAGCAATAAATAAATACCTTAATAGTTCTAATTTAAGAGATATTGATAAGACATTTATTACAGGATTAGTATATGGAACTGTTAAATGGAGATTAACCATTGATTGGATAATAGGCGAATTTTCCAATATACCTTTAAAGAAGTTATCACCATGGATTCTAAATATCTTAAGGTTAGGTGTATATCAATTACTTTATACAGACAGAATACCGGATTCTGCTGCATGTAATGAAAGTGTCAAGCTTGCGACAAAATATGGTCATCGTGGTTCTAAGGGCTATGTTAATGGAGTTTTAAGAAATATTGCAAGAAAAGCTTCTACAAATAAGTGTCCTGATATGAAATATTCTGATATGAAGTATTCTAAGAAAAAAGATCCCGATAACAGACATGCAAATAAGAATTATTTTAATATAGAAAACCTAGGCATAACTTACCCTGATAGGAATGTGGAACCTGTAAGATATTTATCTATTAAATACTCACACCCGGAATGGATGGTTAAAAGATGGATAGATTTATTTGGAGAAAATTTTACCGAAAGTCTTCTCCAAAGTAATAACGAAAATCCGGATTTTACTGTAAGAGTAAATACATTAAAAATATCTAAAGATGAATTTACAAAAAAGATGGATGATAACGGTATAGAATATATAAATGGCAGATACATTGATAATGCCTTTATTATTAATAACCCTACAGTTATTACAGACTCAGAGCTTTACAGAAAAGGATATTTTCAAATTCAGGATGAAGCTTCAATGTTAGTATCCCACATATTAAATCCTTTGCCGGGAGAGCTTATAATTGATGTATGTGCAGCTCCAGGAGGAAAAACATCACATATTGTCCAATTGATGGAAAATAAAGGTATTGTAATTTCTAGGGACATTCACAAGCATAAAATCAGATTGATTAATAATACTATATCAAGATTGGGTTTAGACATAGTAAAAACAGAATTATATGATGCTATCAGACTTGACCGAAATTACGCTGAAAAAGCTGACCGAGTATTGGTAGATGCACCTTGTACAGGATTGGGCATAATAAGAAGGAAACCGGATATAAAATGGACAAAATATATAAAAGATAAAGAAAAAATTAAGAGTTTACAATCCTGCATATTAAAGACTGCCGCCGAATATGTAAGACCGGGAGGAGTACTTGTATATAGTACCTGTACTATTGAGCCTGATGAAAACATTGAAATTGTTAGAGAGTTTTTAGAATCAAATAATCAATTTCATA
>CAZEYH010000042.1:0-11719 GCA_964515895.1 uncultured Clostridiaceae bacterium
GCAATATTACAATCTAAAACCCAATTAACAGACTATTTGAATAATACGAGAGTCATGCAAAATGCTGCTGTACTAATCACTCTTGAGTCTGCTGTTTGTTTTGGTTTTTGTTTTGCGGCATTACGACAAATATTCGGGCGTAAAGTAAAGCGATTGATTCAGCCTCTGTATGTATATCCGGGGCTACTTATTTTTCCTGTGTTGTTCTATTTGTTAACACAATTAATTTTTGCGTTACCGGGAACAGATTTTACTAAGATTTCTTACGGGTTAGCATTATTGGTTTGTATTACATTTCCAACATTGAGCCTTCTTGTAAGAAAACTGTATCCTGAAAGAGAACTAAGGCTTGAGGTTCATTTCTTGGTTAGTCTGTTTGTCTGTATCATAGGTCTTATAACAACGGAGAATGGTAATGTTACCTATGCAGCCGTTGAGGAACCATTTAATATTAAAGCTCTTTTAACTGCAGTATTTCTATTTTCAGTTTCTTTTATTCTTGGATTTGTGTGGAATAAAATGAAATGGAGGATGAAGCATAAGAAACAAATTAAAAAATAAATTAATAAAAATATTATTCCATGGAAGTTATCTCTAAAGTGTTGTTTTGGGTGGCCAATAGTTTACTTATCCCGGATATTCTAATTCTTTTATTTCTCTTTCTTCGTTCACTCCTGCTACTAGGCAGTTTTTACAATCAATTTATGGTGAAACGAAAGAACGATAAAGAGTTAAATGCTAAAATAAAAGACTTGGATTATTCAACCATTCATGTTTTAAAAGAGTCATTACCTTCAGTGGATAACTCTTTGTATATTAAATATCTTCGAGATCTTTTGTATAGTCCGGTGAGTGATGCTTATGCTGATTTTTTAATCAACAATTTTGAGAATGAAGCAGAAAAAGACACCTCTACCTCAAAGCTTCTAGCTAAAATGGGACCTATTCTTGGATTGATTGGTACTTTGATTGCCATGAGCCCTGCTCTAGTAGGTCTGTCTACAGGAGATATTTCGGGTATGGCTTATAATATGCAGGTGGTTTTTGCTACAACAGTAGTTGGTCTTGTGGTAAGTGCTGCCGGTTTAGTTACTCTTCAGTTTAAACAGCGTTGGTATGCTCGTGATGTAAACAATTTGGATTATGTAGCCAGAATATTAACCGCAAAGAACAAAGAAGATGAGTAAAAGGCAGCGTAGAGTAAGTCGCTTTTCAAAAGAAGAAGATACCGATCCACTAAGTGTTATTGTTAATATGTTCGATGTTGCCATGGTCTTTGCTGTTGCATTGATGGTTGCCATGGTGATGCATATGAATATGACGGAAGTCTTTACACAGGAAGACTATACCATTGTGAAAAATCCGGGAAAAGAAAACATGGAGATTATAACCAAAGAGGGAGGAAAAATAAACAAGTACACACCTTCCAATGATCAGTCTTCTTCACAAAAAAAAGGACGAAAAGTGGGGATTGCCTATGAATTGGAAAACGGTGAGATTATTTATGTACCGGAGTAAATTTGTTTGATCAATGAGACGATGAGTTGAGGATGAGGAGGATACTTAATTGTTGTGTTTCTAATAAAAGTTTCAAAGTGCTAAAAAAGGATATAAAGGTTATTTATAATACCTATATATAGATTCATTTTTTACTTAAATCTTCAATTTACACTGCGATATTTTTTAGGAGAGAGAGTTTTAATTAAACCATTAAAGCTCTTTTCTTATTTTAAACAAAGTAGAGTTGAATAATTTCATTTTAAAAAAGGGAGTATTAAAATTCTAATACTTTTCTAATAGTAAGTATATCTTGGTTGGATAGGGGATGGAGTATTTTTGCATTTAACTTCTTTCTAAGAAGGATGTGGAATCTCTTAAACAACTAATTTATGTTTGGAAAAAAACTATCAACCGTAGTTTTACTGACTCTGTTTTTTGTTGCTTGCAAGCAACAAATTGCTGAGTCTGAAGTAAAGCCTTATTCCGTTAATCAAGATACAGTAATAATAACGAGCAGTACACTTTCAAACGAGATTGTTGTGAGTAAAGTGGAATTGAAATCGTATGTAAAAGAGGTTATAACATCGGGTACTGTTCAAGCCATCCCTACCCAGTTTGCATATGTTGCTCCTCCATTTTCCGGGAGGGTAGTGAAATCGTACATCAGTTTAGGACAAAGTGTAAAAGCTTATACTCCTCTTTTTGAAATAACCTCTCCTGAATTTACATCTACTCAAAAAGAGTTCTTTCAAGCTCAATCTGAACTGATTTTGGCTCAGAAAGAATTACAACGCAAACAAGATTTAATTAGAAATGGAGTGGGTTCACAAAAAGAATTGGATGAAGCACAGAATGTATTGCTCATTGCTGAAAAAGAATATGAAAACATTAAAGCGGCACTGGAAGTTTATCAAACAGATATAAATAATATGGTACACGGGCAGCCCTTAGTGGTTCGTGCACCCATAAGTGGTGAAGTAATAGCAAATAATATTATTACCGGACAATACATTACAAGCGACAGTGATCCGGTTGCTATAGTGGCTGATTTATCTAAAGTATGGATTGTGGCACAGGTGAAAGAAAAAGATATACGATTTATTCACGAGGGAGATGAAATGGATATCAACATTGCGGCATTTCCGGGAAAATCAATCAAAGGAAAAGTATTTCACGTGGATAAAGCAGTAGATGAAGAAACCCGTTCTATAAAAGTATTGTCTATCTGTGAAAATAAAGACCGATTATTAAAGTTGGGTATGTATACCACGGTTCATTTTTTGGATAAACCGGCTGATTGCATTGTAATTTCAGAGAAGGCCTTGTTGCAAGAGGAAAATAACAGTTTTGTATTTGTTCAGAAAGCTCCTAATAAATATGTCCGCACAGCAGTTGAGGTAGAAGGGGTAGGAAATAACGAGGTTATAGTAACGGAAGGATTAACAGTAAGCGATAGAATAATAAGTGAAGGAGGATACTATTTAAAATAAAAGGGATGAAAAAAGATCTGATGTTACGCAGTATTGAGAAAAGATGGATTATAGTAGCACTTTTTATTTTGATGGCCATTTTTGGCTATTATTCATGGACGCAGTTATCTATTGAGGCATATCCGGACATTGCAGATGTTACCTCACAAGTTGTGACTCAAGTTCCCGGTCTAGCTGCTGAAGAAGTTGAGCAACAAATAACAATTCCACTAGAACGTGCGTTGAATGGATTACCCGGAATGCATGTTATGCGAAGTAAAAGTACTTTTGGGCTATCTATCATAACTATAGTTTTTGAAGATGGAATAGAAGATTATTGGGGAAGACAACGAGTACAAGAGAGGCTGAATGAGGTGGATTTACCTTATGGTGCTACTGCTGAACTCGACCCCTTGACATCTCCCATTGGAGAGATTTATAGGTACATCGTAGAAAGTAATCAACATTCACTACGGGAATTAACCGATTTACAAAATTGGGTGATTATTCCACGTATAAAACAAATTCCCGGCATTGCAGATGTCTCTAATTTTGGGGGAATTACTACACAATACCAAATAGAAATTGACCCTTTGAGTTTGGAACAATATAATTTGTCTTTAAGTGCCGTAACCGAAGCCATTGAAAACAACAACTCCAATGTAGGTGGGAGCATACTTAACAGGGGTGATTTGGGCTATGTTGTAAGGGGAATTGGTTTAATATCCGATCTTGATGATTTGGGAAATATTGTAGTAAGCACGGAAAAGGGAGTGCCTGTTTTTCTGAATGACCTAGGTAAACTCAAATATGGTAACTTGGAGCGAAAAGGAGTTTTTGGTTATACGGATCGCACCCGTGAGTATTCTGATTGTATTGAAGGTATTGTTCTTTTACTAAAACACGAAAATCCATCGGTAGTGTTAAAAGGCATAAGTGAGGCTGTTGATGAGCTAAATAATGAAATTCTACCGGATGGGGTAAAAATACATCCCTTTCTAGATCGCACTGAGCTAGTTGATACAACACTTAACACGGTGTCTCATACACTGTTAGAAGGAATGTCTCTTGTTGTTATTGTGTTAATTCTATTTCTGGGAAATTGGCGTGGAGCCGTATTAGTTGCCGTAACCATACCTCTTTCTCTCTTGTTTGCATTCATTATGATGCATCTCACAGATATTCCTGCGAATCTATTATCACTTGGAGCAATAGATTTTGGTATTATAGTAGATGGTGCCATAGTAATGATGGAGACCATCTTAAAAGAGCGAGAGGATAACCCCCATCAGCAATTAGGGATGAAGACCATTGGTAAACGTGCAGCAGAAGTGGGAAAGCCCATTCTATTTGCTACCATTATTATCATTACTGCTTATTTACCCTTATTTGCTTTTGAACGTGTAGAAAAGAAGCTTTTTACTCCTATGGCTTTCACCGTGGGGTATGCCTTGTTTGGTGCTTTACTGGTAGCTCTTTTGCTTATACCCGGATTGGGCTTTGAGCTCTATCGAAGGCCCAAAAAGATTTATCATAATAAGTGGTTAGAGAAGCTAATGGTGAACTATTCGCAAGTAATTAAACGAATTATTCTTAAACCAAAGAAAATAATAATTACAGTGGTTTTTGTTTTTATTGCAGCAATAGGGTTGGCCATAAGTGTGGGAAAAGAGTTTTTGCCTTCATTGGATGAAGGTTCCATTTGGTTACAGGTAAATCTTCCTCCGGGAATTACAGTAGAGAAAGCAAAAGAACTATCGGATACCTTACGTCAACGAACCATGAAATACCCTGAGGTAACCTATATTGGTGTACAAGCCGGACGGAATGACGATGGAACAGACCCTTTTACCTCATCTCACTTTGAGGTTTCCATAGGGATAAAACCCTATAATGAGTGGGCAAGAGGAAAAACAAAAGATGATTTAATAGATGAGTTGTCCGAAGAATATGCATCACTGCCCGGTTTCAAAGTGGGGTTTAGTCAACCTATGATTGATGGAGTGATGGATAAGATTTCAGGTGCACACAGTGAATTAGTGGTTAAAGTATATGGTGAAGACTTTAAGGAAACTAGACGTATAGCGAATGAGGTTTTATCTACCCTTGAGAATGTTAAGGGTGCAGTCGATTTGGATATTGATCAGGAGCCCCCTTTACCCCAATTACAAATACATATGGATAGAGATGCCATTGCACGTTATGGGTTAAACGTTTCTGATGTGAGTGATTTAATAGAGGTTGCTATTGGAGGTAAAGCTATTTCTCAAATATTTCAAGGGGATAGGGTATATGATATTACGTGTAAGTATAAAGAAGAAGCACGTAATACACCGGAAAAAATAGCCGGTTTGATGCTAACTTCTGCTACCGGAGCAAAAATACCTTTATCTCAGGTTACCGATATAAAGTTGAGTACTGGTGAGAGTACCATTACACGTGAAATGAATAAAAGGCATTTAACCGTAAAGTTAAATTTAAGAGGACGCGATTTATCCTCTTTCTTGAAGGAGGCACAGTCTAAAATAGAGAAAAATGTGAAATACGATCATCACCGTTATTCTATTAAATGGGGAGGACAGTTTGAGAATCAAAATAGAGCCTACTCCCGTTTAGCTATGATTGTTCCTTTGGTACTATCAGTAATGTTTATCTTGCTTTATGGTGCATTTGGTAAGTTTCGACAAGCGGGGCTAGTATTGTGTATTGTTCCATTAGCTCTTTTTGGAGGTATGTTAGCACTAAATGTTAGGGGGATGACTCTGAATGTTTCTTCTGCTGTGGGTTTTATTGCTTTGTTTGGTGTAGCCATTCAGAATGGCGTGATTTTGGTTTCTCATATCAATACCTTGCGTAAAGAAGGAGTCGGCTTATATGAGGCGGTTACCCGTGGTTCAAGTCATCGTTTTCGCCCCATATTAATGACTGCTACAGTAGCGTCATTGGGACTTTTACCTGCTTCTTTAGCTACAGGTATAGGGTCTGATGTACAGCGACCTTTAGCTACTGTTATTGTGTATGGTTTGTTGTTCTCAACCATCATCACTTTATTTGCTTTACCCGTTTTTTACTATCTATTAGAATCTAAACTAAGTACAAACAATAATCAGGATACAGATGAAAATGAAGAGTAATAGATTAAGAAGATTTTTGCTGCTATTTATTGTGTTAATGAGTTTTCTACCTCAACTAATCTGCCGTAATGTACAAGATACCCTTGTGTCTGCTTCTCTTTCTTTTAGAGAATATTTACATCTAGTAGGACAGTATAACCTGGGGTTACTAGCAGAAAAGTATAATGTAAAAATGGCTGAAGCCGAAATATCTGCGGCAAAAGTGATGCCTGATCCGGAAATCAATTTTGAATCTACTTATGATACGTATACTTTAGAACTTGAATATTCGTTGGAGTTAGGCAATAAAAGAGGGGCAAGAGTAAGGCTGGCCAAAAGTAGAGCAGAGCATTCGGAATTGGTATTAACCCATTATTTTCAAGAACTTAGAGCGGAAGCTACGGATGTGTTTTTGAATGCTGTTCTTCAACGAGAGCTGTTAAAAGTTAAGCAAAGTTCTTATAACTATATGTTGCAGCTAAGTCAGTCTGATAGTCTGCGTTTTCAGTTAGGGGAGATTAATGAAAATGATGCACGTCAATCTAAATTGGAAGCAGCCACTTTATTAAATGAGTTGTTTCTTCAAGAGGCAGAGCAGAAATCAGCCTTGATTGTATTAAATCAGTATATGGGAAAATCCGGTGAAATAGTCAATATATCAAACTCGGAGTGGAAAAATATAGATCGCGACTATATCCTCCCCAATCTAATTACTATTGCCTCAGAAAATAGAGCCGATCTAATGGCTGCTCAAAAAAATCATGAGGTAGCTACTCGTCAGTTTAAATTGATTCGGGCAGAACGAAGAATGGATTTAGGGTTAAAGGTGGGTTATGAAAGAGATTGGCACGGAGTATTTCCTTCACGCAAGACTCTAAAAGCCGGAGTAACTATTCCACTTCAATTCTCAAAGTTTAATAAAGGAAGTCTCCGGGTGGCAAATTATGCAATAGAACAAAGTGAGTATGAAGCTAATAACTTATACCTGCAAGTACAAACAGAAGTGTCTCAGGCCTTTTATAAATATGAGGCTATAAAAAAGCAAGTAAAACAATATCAATCGGGTTTACTAGATGATTCTAAAAAAGTTCTGGAAGGAATGGTCTATAAATACCGACGAGGAGAAACTAGTATTTTAGATGTATTAATTGCTCAACGTACGTATAATGAAGTACAAGAACAGTACCTGGGAACGATAAAAGATTATGTGTCTGCTTTAGTAAATTTAGAGAAGCTCTGTGGAATGTGGGATATTGATTTTTAAATGATTATATTTGATTTATACAAATTTTAGATTGTGAGGAAAATACTTGTAATAGAAGATGAACGACGCATAGCTAAACTTATTCTGGAGGGGTTGAAGGAGTTTGGCTTTGATGTTTCATTAGCTTTTGATGGAGAAGAGGCTCTTCAGCTAATAAAATCACATCGTTTTGATTTGTATATAACTGATATTATTATGCCTTATGCAAGTGGATTTGAGCTTTGTAAAGAGATACGAGCCATTTATCCTAATGCTCCCATTATTATGCTTACTGCATTAGGTAATACCGACGATAAGCTGGAAGGCTTTGATGCGGGAGCGGATGATTATATGGTTAAACCTTTTGATTTACGCGAGCTTAATGCAAGAATCAATGTATTGTTAAAACGCAAAGAAGTATCTATCAATTCTCCTCAAGCTGCATTTCTAAAGTATGAAGATTTATGTCTTGACTTAAATACAAAAACAGTTGCTCGGGAAGGAAAGGATATAAAGCTGACGCCTAAAGAGTTTGGTTTATTAAAATATATGATGGAGAATCCCGAACGAGTTTTGTCTCGTACTGAGATTGCGGAAAAAGTTTGGAATACCTATTTTGATACCGGTACAAATTTTATTGATGTATATATAAACTATCTGCGATCTAAAATAGATAAACAGTTTGACACTAAATTGATTCATACACGAACCGGGATAGGTTTCATTTTAATTAAAGAGAAATGAAAGTTCGCTCCAAAATATCTCTTCATTATGCTGGCGTAACTGCATTTTTAATGATTGTCTTTACTGTTGTAATCTACCTGATTTCTTCTCATGATAGAGAAAGAGAATTTTATGACGATCTGCGTAAAGAAGGAGTTTCTAAAACCAGTCTGGTTTTAGAGGGTAAGGTTCTTCCCGAGGTAATGCACTCCATCTATAAAAGTAACATTGAATTTATAGATGAAGTAGAGGTTGCTATTTATACAAAGAATGACAGTCTAATCTATCACGATGCCAAAGATATTGATATTGTAAAAGAAACGCCTGAACTATTAGCCAAGGTAAAAGAAGATAAATCTGATGTTTCTTTTTTTGTTGGTAAATATCAAGCTATTGCGTTTCTATTTCATTATAAAGGAGAAAACTATGTTGTTACAGCTGCAGCATACGATGGATATGGATACGTTAAATTGAGGAACTTAGCCATTAGTCTTTTTATGCTTTGTTTGCTATCAATCATTGTGTCTTTTATCTTGGGATATTATTTGGCTAAAAGAGCACTAAGTCCTGTTGCAGAAATATCAAATAAGATGAAAGATATTACTGCAAAAAATCTAAATTTGAGACTGTTGAATTATAATAAAAGGGATGAATTTGGAGAGTTAGCCGATTCTTTCAATAAGGTTTTAGATATTATTGAATCTTCGTTTGAGTCACAGAAAATGTTCGTTAGTAATGTGTCGCACGAACTAAGAACACCTTTAACCATACTGATTGGTGAGTTAGACTTGGCTTTACTAAAAGATAGGACAATAGATGATTATAAAGAACTATTAAGTTCTTCCAGACAAGACGCTCATCAGTTGGTAGAGTTATTAAACGATTTGCTCGATTTGGCAAAAGCAAGCTACGATGAAAGTAAAATTTCTATTACTGATGTTAGAGTAGATGAAATTCTTTTAGATGCCAGAGAATTTATTCTTCAAGGGAACGCAAACTATACTATCAATTTACAATTTGAAGAATTAGTGAGTGAAACAGAACAAATCACTATTAAAGGAAACGAGTATTTATTGAAAATTGCTTTTGCTAATTTAATGGAGAATAATTGTAAGTTTTCAGAGAACAACACCTCTTTAGTTAATATTTTATACTTGGAAAATAAGATTGTACTTTCTTTTTCTGATACAGGAATTGGTATTCCTGAAAATGAAATAGAAAATATCTTTAGTCCGTTTTTTAGAGGACAGAATAAGTATTATAATCAAGGCAATGGAATTGGTTTAGCACTAGTCCAAAAAGTAGCTACTTTACATAAAGCAACTATAACTGTTCACTCCGTTGTAGGAGAAGGAACAACTTTTGTACTTACTTTCTAAATAAACATTTTTTTCTTCCCATATAGAGACTTTTTAAGAGCATATATATCCTTGGGAAAAATGACTGAAAAGAAGTAGCTGTAATGTCATAAAATTGTAGGTCTTAGCCCCAAGCCCCTTCGGTCCTAGACCGAGCACCCTTCAGTCCTAGACCGACAGACCTTCGGTCCTAGACCGATAAACACCCTGTTCATAAGCCTTGGAAGGCGGATGTTAAAATCAGCAGGAAAAGCTTTGAAAAGAGTTGGTTTGTGGGTAAAATAACCCAATAAATTAAAAGGATTTCAGGATGTGGAGACTAACCTAAGAATTAAAAAGCAAGTGTACTTGATGTTCTATATTGGGGACGATTTTCTTTGAATGTAAAGTTTTGTTTTACAAAGAAGGCATTGCAACACAAAGAACTTGGGTGCTTAATTAAAAAAGAATACCTTTGGTTCTTGTTCATAAGGATATGAAGGGAAATAGATGAGAGCTCTCTATATGAGTGGATTAGGTTTGTTTTAGTGTTAGGGAAAACATAGAGAGAAATAAAATAAGCATTGAAATAATAAACTATAGATGAAAAAAATAATAATAACATACGCAGTTAAAGGAGAGTATATCCCTTTGGAATTTGAAGGCTACCAAGTAATCTCTATTCAAACAGGAGTAGGGAAAACAAAATCAACCTATAATCTGACAAAAAAAATAATGGAGGAGAGACCGGATTTTGTGTTAAATGTAGGTACAGCAGGAACAGTATCTCATTGCATCGGAGATATTTTTGTTGCTACGCATTTTGTGGATAGAGATTACGAAGCCATTAACCGTCCGGGAATCATTTATGAAATAGAAGGAAAACCATTGATGGGAGGTAGTTCACAACTACTCGATTGGATATCTGCTTATCCAAAACTAGGAGTTTGCAATACAGGCGATACCTTTGTTACTCAAATAGATTCCTTAACCGGAGATTTTGTGGATATGGAAGGATTTTCACAGGCGTTTGTTTGTCAGGAGATGGGCATTCCATTTCTATCCGTTAAGTATATAACAGACCGGATTGGAGAGAACTCGGTTGAGGCTTGGGAAAACAAATTGGCAGATGCTCGTGAAGCCTTATCCAAATGGTTTGAAGAGCATCGATTGTTATCTGTTTTGTTAAGTAAATAGTATTGAGGAGAAGGTTTTTTCTCATCCTAGCTTCCGTCTATCCCTCATCTTGATTTCTATTCTATTTTGAATAGAATGAGGAAAACTACAAATAAAAAGAATTATCAAAAACATTTTACAACTATTTTGTGTTTTAGAGCTTATTATAGATATAAACCCTAAAACAAGAATACAGTATGAATACTTATTACATCATTGCTATTGTAGCAGTAATAGCAATAGCTTATTTTACTTTTTTGAGTGTATATACAAAGAAGAAAAAGGAGAAACAGTTTAATCCTTTCAAAGAAAAACATTTAAATAAGGAACTTAGCGAAAAACAGAAGCAAGCACTATCGTATGGAGCTATCTTGGCTTTTTCTAGGGGAGAAAAAATATTTAATTTAATCCCCAATGAGATAGTTGAGGCTTATATACAAGGATTGAGGAATCAATGGGAAATTGTAGATTCTGAATCAGCTAAAATAAGACTATCACGTCTTAATTCTTTAGCAACTAGTAGTGAGTTAGATGCTGTTCTTGGACAAGATTCATCCGAGATTAACAAAATACAGAAAAAAATAGCTTCTGTATTGAAACTAGACCTTGATATAGTAAAAGAAGTGAAATCTACCTATGCCTGGGATATTTCAAGAGTCATACCCTTAGCTAAATGGTGCTACTGGAGTGGATATCTTTCTGAAGATGAAATGTGGCAAAACATTTATGAAGCAGTTAGTATTGCTCAGGAGAAAGGCAGTGATTGGACAGAATATACTATATCATTCCTTTTGGGACGAACTATCTCCGGATTTGACTTAGATGATTTAAGTATAGAAACAGAGCAAGTATTAAACGGCAAGAAGGTTTTTCTTAAATATTCAGACAATATAGATCTATATAAAACTTATTCATTTAAATAAGAGCATCAATTAGGCTGATTGGAATTTTATAATTAGTATCCGGTAAAGCTCATTGAAAAGGAGAAGCAATACCGGCTAAGCCGTTAGTTGGGATTGATTATTTAATTACTGAATGTCCCTAATTAAGTCTAAAAGATAACAAAAAAAAGGTCGCCAAATTGACGACCTTTTCCTTTTTTCGTGATCCGTCTGGGACTCGAACCCAGGACCCCAACATTAAAAGTGTTGTGCTCTA
>CAZEYH010000043.1:0-214 GCA_964515895.1 uncultured Clostridiaceae bacterium
CACTAATCTCGGCACCAAAAGACTTACATATCTTCGCTGCAGACATTACATCTTCTGATATAAGAGGATTTAGTATATTAGATTTTCCTTCAGCAAGACTTGCTATGAAAAGTGCTCGAATAGTATGAGATTTAGAACTGGGAATCTCCACCTTAGCTCGACTCAAAGCTTTTGATTTAGTAACTTTTAATATCATATCAAAACCACACTCCTA
>CAZEYH010000043.1:224-11446 GCA_964515895.1 uncultured Clostridiaceae bacterium
CTTTTTATGTGTCTTTATATGTTTCTATATACCTTATGCTTTTATACTTTCCTTAGCTTCTGATAAATAATATATTATTTTGTAAAATTAGTCAAATATTCTTTGGTGGTGGAGGACCAAAAAATTGAAAATAATTGCACATTATTCTTCCATTATAAAGTTTCCTTTTTTTATTAGCTTTTCGTCCAAATAATTTTTCAAACTCAGGATGAGATGTCAATATGTAGAATGACCATGTATCAAACTTTTTGAAAATTTCTCCCATTTCAGTATATAGTTTTTCCACATCCATGATTTCGCCTGACCTTTCGCCATAAGGAGGGTTACATATAATAAAACCATATTTATATCGGGAGCTTATTTCCGAAACCGGCATAGCTTGAAGATGTATAAATTTATCCACCTCAGCTTGTTTTGCGTGATATCGGGCGAGGCTTATTGCTTGTTCATCAATGTCTGTTCCCTGAATTCTCACAACCTGATCCTTTTTTATAAGATCAATTGCTTCTTCCCTTGCATTTTTCCATAGAGTCACAGGTATATTATTCCAGTTTTCTGCTGCAAAACTTCGCTTTAACCCTGGAGCTATATTCTTTGCTATCATTGCAGCTTCAATTGGTATTGTGCCTGAACCACAAAAAGGATCAATAAGCACTCTATCTTCCTTCCACCAACTTATTAATAACATAGCACAAGCCATAGTTTCTTTTAATGGTGCCTCACCCACTAATTTTCTGTATCCCCTTTTATGAAGACCTGCGCCACTTGTATCTATAGTTAAAGTAGCCATATCTTTTAAAAGCCCAACCTCAATTCTATACTTAGGCCCTGTTTCATTGAACCACTCACGCTTATATGTTTTTTTCAAGCGCTCCACAATAGCTTTTTTTACTATAGCCTGACAATCCGGTACACTTGCAAGTTTTGAATCTATAGACTTTCCCTCTACAGGGAACTCACCATCTTCAGGAATCCACTCTTCCCAAGGCAAAGCTTTTGTTCCCTCAAAAAGTTCATCGAATGTAAGGGCTTTAAATTCACCAACTTTTATTAATACTCGTTCGGAAGATCTTAGCCAAATATTACTTCTGCATATAGCTTCATAATCTCCTGTGAAAGTTACTTTCCCATTTTCTACTGCTTGTTCTGTATACCCCAACTTCTTTAGTTCTCTTGCCACTACTGCCTCAATACCAAATGCTGACGTAGCAATAAGTTCCAATTTTTTCATGTAATCCTCCAATATAAATTTCAGAAGGGCATCCAACACCCCCCTGGAAATAAATGTAGCAAAAAGTAATTATTTTCTATGATATTTATAATATGCTGTTACGGTTAAGTTTTCTCCTGTATCTTTATCTTTATACCTAAAATTAACTCCTGCAAGGCTCATAAGTTCATCGACCCGAAGAGTATGAATTTCATGCCTAAAAACAACCTTGTTATTACATAGTATGGCAATCTCTTTATCGTCTATTATATTAATATATCCATCTTTTCCAAGTATAGTTTCACCACTTTCTGTTTCTTTTCTCAGTGAAACATACTTAACTTTTCGTCCGTCTAGTCTAGAAAATAACTCTTTATATAAAGGTTCATCTTTTAGTCTTTTCCTTTTAAATAACATTAGTTAAGCCCTTTCCAACAATTTGAACTAACTTTTAATATTTAAATCCTTATTCATTTGAAACTCCTATTTAGCTTATTATGCTTAAATGTACGCTTTTTACTTGCATAATCCTCAACAATATGTCCATTTCCTATTAGCTTATATTTATATATAACGAGTCCATCAAGCCCTACAGGACCTCTTGCATGGATCTTATTTGTACTAATTCCTACCTCTGCACCAAAACCATAACGGAATCCATCACTAAAACGTGTCGAGCAATTCCAAAACACATTTCCTGAATCAACCAGATCCATAAATATGGAAGCCACTTCTTTACTCCTCGTAACAATTGAATCGGTATGCCCTGAACCATAGGTATTAATATGTGCTATGGCTTGGTGAATATCCTTCACTACTTTTATAGATAGCTTATAATCTAGGTACTCTGTTTTCCAGTCCTCTTCAGTAGCATTCGCTACAGGTATTATATTTGCTGTTTTTTCACAACCCACTAGGGTTACACCTTTTTTATCCAATTCTTCTTTTAGCAAAGGTAAAAACTTCTGCGCTATATTCTCATGCACAAGAAGTGTTTCTGTTGCATTACATACAGCTATATACTGAGTTTTAGAATCTGTTACAATTTTTACAGCCATATTTAAATCTGCATCTTCGTCAACGTAGCAGTGACAAATACCATCTGCATGACCTAATACAGGAATCCGTGAATTATCTATTATATATCGTACAAATTCATTAGACCCTCGGGGAATAATCAAATCTAAATATTCATCTAGTTTGAGCATTTCATTTACATCAGACCTTGTCTCTAAAAGTTGAATCCAGCCTTCCGGAATACCTACTTCTTTTGTTGCCCGGGAAATAATTTCTGCTAATATACGATTGGTTTCCCTTGCTTCCGAACCACCTTTTAGTAATACGCTATTTCCACTTTTTAAGCATAAGGTTGATATTTGTACCAACGCATCAGGTCTAGACTCAAAAATAACACCTATAACGCCTATGGGACAGCTTATTTTATATAATTCAAGTCCTTCATCTAATTCAGTTGCCATAAGGGTTTTTCCTACTGGGTCTTCAAGCTTTACCAGACTGTATATTCCACTTATAACATCGGATATTTTTGACTCATCAAACTTTAAACGTTTTAATAAAGGTGCAGAAATATTTTCTTCCCGGCTTCTTTCAAGATCTATCTTGTTTGCTTTGATTATTTCATCTTTGTTATTAGATAGCTCAACAGCTATCTGCTCTAATGCCTTGTTTTTTAATTGGGTATCAGAAGCCGCCAGTAAAATTGATGCTTCTCTTGCATTAGAAGCCATTTCTCTAATTCTCATTAAATCTTAGGCGTAGAAACTAGTGACTTTTGTCATAAGAGAAAACGCCATCCTCCTTTCGATTATTCTAGTTAACAAGGGTTTTACAAACCCGTGATTTAAGTCATAGGTTATTGACTGCTATTAGCTGAAAATTTCAGAACACTTGACCTCTAAACTCTCAAAATTAAAAGACCGTGCGATTTCTTCCTTTTTAAATGTGGAAAACTCATTTATTTCATATTCTTTAAAACTATAAATAAGAATACTTTCATTTTTAGGATCAATGACCCAGAACTCCTTGACTCCTGAAATCATATAAGTGTTTAATTTGTCAACCATGTCTTTTGAGCGGGTACTTGGGGATAGAATTTCTACGACCAAAGCAGGTGTTCCCATATAGCGACCCTTTTCATTAACCTTTTCTTCAGTATCGCATGCAATAAGTAGGTCCGGCTGCATAACATCAGGCTCCTTAAATCCCACTTTAAAAAAGTGAACATCAAAAGGAGCATAATACACCTTGCATTTTTTATCTTTTAAATATTCTTTAAATATCATATATAAATCGCCGGATATTTCCTGATGTATTACGCTCGGTGAAGCAAGTAATACAATTTCGCCATTAATAAACTCCATTCTTAAATCACTTTTTTCGTAGATTTCCATAAATTCTTCATATGAAACTTTTTTGCCCCCATGTAAATAATCAAGAGCCTTTTCCTTTAGTACAAAATAACGATCATAATCATTTATATACGGTGTAAGTCGGACTGCTTTAGTGCCATACTTTGTTACAATAACTTCATTGTCTGCCATTACATAATCTAAATATTTTCCTATGTTTTTTTTAAACTCTGTAGCAGTAATTATTTCATAAGACTTATTATTTTCGTTCATAAACTCCCTCCGTTCGATAATGTTTTTCGCTCTATTATATCGCAACCAAGTATTGAGTAATGTACTTTATTATATTGCTATATCGTGCCATTATTATATCATCTCGTATATAGGTTGTCAATAAATATAAATTATTCGAACGGTTTTATTTAATATTTCGCACATTTTTAATCAAGCGTTCGGGTCTGAAGATTTGCTGTGTCTATATCCATAAATGATAAGTGCGAAATCACTTTTTTAGCTTTCTTGGTGCATCTCGCGCATCCTCATCCTCAGTGCATTTCCACGGAAAATTCATTCTAACATCCTACTACTTACTTATTAACATCTTTGCCGCATTTAGGGCAATACATATAATCTTTTTTCACTTTTTTCCCACAATATGGGCAGTAGTTTGCAGTTTCCCAATCTTCAGTTTCATTCCTCATATCTTTATACCCCATGTCTTCATATCTTCTATCTTCATAGCCCATATCTTCATGACCCCGGCTACTCTCCGCCTCTCTACCTCTTCTATCGGCCTTGTCTATTACATATCTGTGTAACGGATCTTGTTCTTCGCCTTCATCTGTAATATCAAACAAAGACATCCTATCCCGACTTGTTGCATTTTTGTAATTATAAAACACGCCTACTAGAGCTAAGATAATAAATAATATACCAAATAAAGGGAATGGAAATGGTGCGCCCATCCTTGATGCCATAAGAGTCCAAAATACTCCGAAAAGCACAGCAATAATTCCACCAAAAGCACTCATAGCTGAAGGCCCTCTTCCAGGTTTTATACTCTTCAAACAAATCGCCCCTTATCATCATGTCTTATTATAACTAAATAATATACTATCAGCATAAATTAGGCAATACTAATATATTAATATGCACTGTGCCGATGGGTAGATGTGTTGCTGGTAATGGCTTGAAGCATAAAAATCGTTGTGATAAATTAGGGAGTACTGATTATACTTCATGCTTTTTATTCTATTAAATATATCCCTTTAGAAATTCTCTTGTTCTTTCATTGCAAGGGTTAGTAAATATATTTTCCGGCTCTCCTTCTTCTATAATAAGACCTTTATCCATGAATATAACTCTGTTGGCAACTTCCCTGGCAAAGCTCATTTCGTGAGTAACAACTACCATTGTCATATCTTCTAATGCCAGATCTCTCATAACCTTAAGAACTTCAGCGGTAAGTTCCGGGTCCAATGCAGATGTAGGTTCATCAAAAAACAATATGTCGGGCTCCATGGCCAAAGCCCTAGCTATAGCAACTCTCTGGCATTGTCCTCCTGAAAGTTGATAGGGATATGCTTCTGCCTTATCTGTCAGTCCAACCTTCTCTAATAGCTCCATAGCATTTTCTTTTACCGTTATTTTTTCCTTTTTAGTTATCCTAAGAGGTGCTTCGGTAATATTTTGAAGTACGGAAAAATGAGGGAAAAGATTAAAGCTTTGGAATACCATACCTAACCTTAACCTAATTTTTCTCAGTTCATTTTCCGGAGCATAAGATACTTTCCCATTATTACCGGTTTTAACCATCATATCGCCTTCAACATAAATTGAGCCTCCGTCAATTTTTTCGAGAAGATTAATACATCTTAAAACTGTACTTTTACCGGAGCCTGACGGACCTATTATAGCTACTACTTCTCCCTTTTTAACTTGAAAGGAAACTCCTGAAAGCACTTCATTGGTATCAAAGTTTTTAAATAAATTGTTTACTTCAAGCATTACCATTTTATCACCTTTAAAAAATCATCCTTTATAGTAATTATAATCATCCTTTATAGTAACTTAACTTTTTTTCAAATTTATCAAAAACCTTAGTTACTATCCAGTTCATTACAAGGTAAAATATTCCGGCAATAAAGAGAGGTGTAGTAGAAAAAACCCTTGTAGCTTCGTTTTTAGCAACCCTGAATAGTTCTGAAATTCCAAGAGACATAGCTAGTGCAGTATCTTTTACAAGTGTTATTACTTCGTTGGTTATAGCCGGTAGTATCCTTTTTATAACCTGAGGTAATATTATCCTAAAAAATGTCTGTATTCTCGTAAAACCTAATACTGCTGCTGCTTCATACTGTCCTTGAGAAATTGATTCAATTCCTCCCCTATATATTTCTGCAAAGTAGGCCGCATAATTTAAAGAAAAAGCTATAATAGTAGCTGCAAATCTATCCAAGTTGATTTTCATTCCTTCAGGCATCATAAAATATGGAACATAGTACACAAACCATAATTGTAAAAGCAATGGGGTTCCACGCATAATAAGAATATATATTTTTATCGGCTTTTTAATCCACTTTCTCTTGGACATTCTCCCAAAAGCAACCAATAATCCTAACGGTAGTGAAAATATTAATGTAAGTATAAATATTTCCAAAGCAGTAACTGCTCCGGTAGAAAGAAGCCTAATTAGTCGCAATAAATCAGTCCAATATAATTTTTGTGCTTCAAGGAATTCATTCCAACCTGCATTTCCGAACATTCTGACAGTCCCTTCCAGATCAATATCCAATTTATATAACTAGTATTATATATCTAATGTCTAATTGTTTTCTAATTGCTAATTTCTAATTACTAATGCTGTTTAATCATGTTATTCAAATTCTAATATGGTTATAACTGTATTAAATTGTATCGGATTTCTATGAGATTACTACTCCTTACAAGTAATCTCATAGAAAAAATATGCCTTTATATTATAATTAAACAAATATCAATTACCTAATTTCGGGTCACGAGATAAGCCTTCATCCTAGCGACTGAAGTCATGGGCTTTCAGCTATGTTTGCTATAAAGCACCAGCCTTTATTCGATTTATATCTTCTATTTTCCTATAGTAGTTATATCTCTATCAAACCATTTGGTAGAGATTTCAGCCAGTTTTCCGTCTTCTGCCATTTCATTAAGGGTTTCTTGAACTTTTTGCATAAGTTTCTTATCACCCTTACGAAAACCTATTCCAAACTCTTCCTCTGCAAGTGCTTCATCTAGAAGCCTAAAACCCTTATCTTTCATTTGCATATAATATCTTGCCACAATTTCATCTAACAATACAACATCTATTCCGCCTTTTTCTAGGTCTAAAAGGGCAGCCATATTATCATCATAAAATACCACTTCGTTTAGTTTAGATTTAAAATCTTTTGATGAATCTAAAGCAATTATGGCACTTGAGCCGGCTTGTAAACCAAGTTTTTTCCCCTCAAAATCAGAGAGTTTACTATAATCTGAATCACCTGTAACAAGCAAAACTTGACGATTCCTCATATATGGTTTTGTAAAGAGAACTTTTTCCTTACGCTCAGCATTAATAGTAAACCCATTCCATATACAATCTATATTGCCGGAATTGAGTTCTTGAATATTTGCGTCCCAGATGATTGGTTGAAGCTTCAAAGTAACACCCATGCGAGAAAATACTTCATTAGCTACATCAATATCAAATCCAACAATTTCACCATTCTCATCGGTAAAACCCATAGGAGGAAAACTTGCATCCAAGCCAAGCACAAATTCTCCTTTTTCTTTAACTTTATCCCATGAATCATCCGGTCCTGCAGAAGAGCCTGTGCAACCTACTAACATAAATGCAGTTACCATAATTAATAAAACAATTGCCACAACACTTTTTCTTATTTGGTATTTCTTCACAAAATCATCTCCCCAATTTTCTATAGTTTTTACATTTTTGTCTTGCTTTTTTCTTTTATTTTATTTTCATAATTACTATTTTACTTTATAACTGCGTTTAAGTAAAGTATTAAAGCTAAATTTACATTCATTTAAATTTTCGTTTTTTTACCGGGTATTTACTGAGATACACTGGGGACATTTCTTTTTTCACCTACTCTGATGCATCGCACAAACAAGCACACAAAAGAACTGTCCCCCTGTACTATGCTTTGCTATGCTGTATTGTTTAGTTTACTTTATACCATTTGTTTGAATGTTCCGGTCTTATTAATTTATAACGGTAGGCATATTCTACAAGACCTTCAGAAGCCTCATCAAAGCTATCAATGCACCACTTGCTTCCCTTTATGTGCATCAGAGATATATAGAATTTTCTTGTTCCGCTGTAATCTATCATAGATATCATAAAAATCGGTTTTGTATCGTTTTTATTTACCCCTTCTATGTCAGGGAAAAATTCTTGTTCAATATAATATTTAGGAAGAATATTTTCTCCTAGTTGAAAACTTACAGTTGCTATCCCTAATTTTTGGTCAGCTTCGATTTCAGAAAGGCATCTGTTTTCTCGAGACATAAATTCAGGAGTGCATATACTTTCTGTTTGTTTTAAAAACTCATCATATTCTATTTTCCCTACAACTGCCGATGAATATGACCTTACAAATCGTTCCAACACTAACTGAGTCTGATAATCTAAGGTAAACTTATACAGGGTAAACAGAAAAATACCCAAAAGTATACTGCCACCTAATACTAACAGAATCCTAATTATGTTAGGTTTTGGATGTTCTCCTTCTTTTTTTATAGTAAACCTCTTAATATTAAAAGCTATAAGAGGTATTATAGTAAGTGCCGCTATTGAAATATATATTATTTTTGCTGTATGCATCCTAAATCTCCCTAAATACTTTTTAAAGAACCTTACTTAAAAATTCTTTTGTCCTTATTCGTTGGGGATTGTTGAAAATCTGTTCGGGAGTTCCTTCCTCATAAATTATACCTTCATCCATAAATAAAACCCGATCAGATACTTCACGTGCAAACCCCATTTCATGTGTAACTACAACCATAGTCATACCTTCATTTGCAAGACTTTTTATTACTTCCAGTACTTCGCCCACCATTTCCGGGTCAAGGGCACTAGTGGGTTCATCAAACAGCATCACTTCAGGATTCATTGCCATAGCTCTTGCAATAGCAACACGCTGTTTTTGTCCTCCCGAAAGTCTTGAAGGATATTCATTTGCTTTATCTTGCAATCCCACACGGAATAATAATTCTAAAGCACTTTCAGCTGCTTCTTTCTTATTTCTCCTTAGCACTTTTACAGGTGCAAGCATAACATTTTCCATTGCAGTCATATGCGGGAAAAGGTTGAACTGCTGAAATACCATGCCGACTCGGCATCTTAGCTTATCTATGTCTTTCATATGTTCCATAAGAGAAACTCCACCAATAAACACCTCGCCACGTGTAGGAACTTCAAGAAGATTCAGGCATCTTAAGAAAGTGCTCTTTCCTGAACCTGAAGGGCCTATAACACATACCACTTCACCTTTTTCTATTTCATTATTAATTCCTTTAAGCACTTCAAGATCCCCGAAATACTTATGAAGATTTTTAACCTTAATCACTAGAATGAAGCCTCCTTTCAAACTTCGCCAATAGAACCGACAGCATGGCTGTCATAAGAAAATATATATATGCTACAGTAAAAAGAGGCGTCATAGCATCATAAGTAGCACTTTTAATTAAAGTAGCTCCTTGAGTCAGATCAGCTAAAGCAATATACCCGGATATTGATGTTTCCTTAAGTAAAATAATAAATTCATTACCCAGTGCAGGTAATATGTTTTTTATGGCTTGAGGAATAATTATAAACTGCATGGTTTTACTGTAAGATAAACCAAGTGATCTCCCGGCCTCAGCTTGCCCTTTATCTACAGCCTGGATACCCGATCTTATTATTTCTGCTACATAGGCACCACTATTTATTCCAAAGGCTATTGAAGCTACAACAGTTTTTGGCAAATTCACATCTGCAAGTATTATAAAATAGATAATAGTTAATTGCACTACTGCAGGAGTACCCCTTATTATTGAAATATACCAGTCAGCAATTTGAGCAAAGGGAGGCTTACCTGTAATTTTCGCAATGGCTACAAACATACCGATAAATATACCTAATATGGCTGCAATAACAGTCAGTTGTACTGATACCTTCCAGCCATCAACCAGATACATAAACCGATCTTCCTTTATGAACGCAAAATATATCCTATCACTTAATATCCTGTATAAATTTTCAATTAAACCCATCTAAAGCCTCCCAAGATACTTCTCACTTCTCACTTCTCACTTCTCACTTCTAATTTGTATATTTATCAAGTATTTCTTGATATGTTCCGTCATCTATGAGCTTCTGAAGAGTAGCATTTATCTTTTCAAGCAACTCGGTATTACCCTTCTTTACTGCCATGGCATAGTATTCTTCCTCAAAATCACCTTCAACAATCTTAAGCTCGGGATTATTTTCCACATATTTTTGTGCTGGGAAATTATCAATTACAACAGCATCAATTTTACCATTCTTAAGATCCATAACTGCTTCCATACCATTATCATATTTACTTACTTCTGCATCTTTAATTGCCTCTGCTACATCTTGTCCTGTAGTGCCTGTTTGCACTCCTATTTTTTTACCTTCCAAATCAGCATTACCATTAATACTTTCATTATCACCCTTTACAATAATTGCTTGTGTTGCATTATAGTAGTTGATAGTAAAATCTACCTGTTTTTCTCTATCAGGGTCTACACTCATACCGGCAGCTACAAAATCAACTTTACCACTGTTTAATGCATCAATTAGTGAAGCAAATTCCATGTTCTCCACTTTAAGTTCCATACCTAAATCCTTAGCTATAGCTTCACCCAGTTCTATGTCAATTCCTACAAATTTCCCGCCTTCAATATATTCAAAGGGAGGAAATGCTGCATTAGTACCCATTTTAATGACTTTTTCCTCTTTACAGCCAGTAATCATTATTGACATTAATGACACGACCACAACTAAAAATACTACAGTAATAGTCTTTATACTTTTCTTCATGTTTGAAACCCCCTGTTTCTTCTTATTATTTTCAATTATTTCCCCTGAGAATTACATAAATACTTATTTAAAACCACTTTAGCTTTAAAGCAGTCAATAATAAATCTCTCTTTGCTCAGGATATTTTGCTTTTCACATTGCACTATATATAGAATATACAATACTCAAGAAAAAATCAATATAATTATACATAAAAAATGCATAATAATACAATATAGTTTCCGATAGGTGCATTTTTTGCCCATATAAATCAATATATACTATGCTATTTCTCAAAATAAGAAAATTTATTCATTCTATCATATACTCATCCAATTATTTCCTATTAAAATATTCTCATGTTCCAAAAGCCACTTTTTTCTCCATAATCCTCCCCCATAACCTGTAAGGCTACCATCACTTCCTATAACACGATGGCATGGTATAATAATGCTCACGGGATTTTTATTGTTTGTATTACCCACTGCTCTTGCAGCTTTCCTGTTACCTGTTTTTTCAGCTATCACAGCATAACTTACAGTTACTCCATAGGGGACGTCTTTTAAAGCATTCCATA
>CAZEYH010000044.1:0-11417 GCA_964515895.1 uncultured Clostridiaceae bacterium
TATTGTAAGCATCATCATCAAACCTTTCTAGTACTGCTTCCAGAGTGGTTTCTACTACTGTGTCCTTGTTTCTTTGATTATATACCTGATATACTTCCTCTAAAATTTTTTCAAAATAATATTCTATCTTCTTGTTCCTTTTTTCTACTTGTTCCTTAATTTCCTTTTCTCTCTGCTCCATTTCTTCTTCTAAATCTATATGAACCTGTTCTTCCTCTTCCTCAGTTCTGACACGCTGGTAGTCAACGGCTTTCATAATATTAAACTGCTTATATTTACCCATATTTACAATTATTGGAGAAAGTATTGAGTGTAATACATCAACTTTTAAATCCCTTGACATTATAGCATCAAATATGCTTTTCTCAAAGTCAATAAACTCAGATATTCCCTGCTTTAGTCTAAACTCCAGCATTCTAAGATATTCCCCTATTATATCCAGTTTTTCCTTAAAGAGCATGTCGTGTTCTGATACTGTTATATTTAACCTTTCAGAGAGATTACTTATATTAGAAAGATCTCTTAGTTCTTTCTCACTCAAATCTTCATAGCTTATCTTCTCAATATTTTCCCGCTGTTCATTTAAAATTCTTTTAATATTGGCGAATTCTCTTCTCTCAACTTTAAACTGCTCCTGTATACGTGCAAATAATTTCTTTAGTTCCTCAAAATCAACTCCAAGGACATTTTGCCGGATATTTAGTATCAATGCTTCAAGTCTTTCTCTGAGCTGTCTTACTTGAAGATTTAATTCATTCACCGTTTGAAGGGCTCCTGTAAATACCCCTTTTTCTATTTGCTGTTTAAGATATAGTTGAGTTACATTTATACGAAATTCAGAATAAATCTCCCTTGTCTTGAACAAAAGCTCCATTCCCTGATCTGTAAGTTTATACTTGGCAGTTTTCTTTATTTCATAATACGATGTATCTATCAACTTTACAGGAACTGTATCATCCATGCCGGTTTCCAGATCTTTATATAGATATGGGAAAACCTCTCCACCACTTCCAGCAATGGAATCCCTTATATAAAAGGCCATTTCCTTTGCTTCATCTTGGGTAATGTGCCTGCTATAAGAATGATAAACAATCTCCTGCAGGAATCCTGCAATTTCATCAATATCACATTCTTCTCTTCCAATAAGCATGTTTTCAAGAATAAACAGCATTACACCGAAACCTATTGAAACCATATCATATTCTTCATATTTCTGAAGATTAGCAAGCTTTTTCACGAGATGAACAAAAGGGGCAAAATTCCTCATCCTTTCGGAGAAGTCTTTCAAACATTCATATGATGCACCGTAGCCTTTTGACCATTGTCCAATATTAGCCTTCTCTTCCAAAACTCAAAGCCTCCTGAGGAATATATTTTTTCTTTTTCAGTATTCCAGATATTTTTTCTCTATATAAATCATCAAAGTAACATAAAAATTCTTCTGTTAAAGCTTCATCCTGGTTAGTTTTTAAGCTTGGCGGTAATTCTGCTTTATCAACCAATTGCTTATATAATTCAACATGAGGTATTATGTTATATTGAGGGTATGCATCTTTTAAATTAAGAAATATGCCTATCCCCTCATAATCAATATCTCCGAAATAATATATATTGTCAACTGTATGGTCCCTTGTAATTTCTTCCATGAACTTAAAGCTGCTTATTATTTTTTTCCCTTCACCATATATTAATAGGTTAATTTTATTTCCGCCTATAGGAAAGCCCTGCTTTCTGTTAAGCAGCTTCATGATAGACATAAAAGTATCCTTATTTTCTATTATTAAAGCATTGTACTGTTTTTTTGCATTTTTATCATAATTAAAACAACCATTATCATGACCATCGTTATTAATGCCACTTTTACCATGCGTGATACCATATGTGTTGTCATAAGTAATATAGAAGAAGGCCTCGTAAGTTTTGTAGCAGTTTAGGCTATCAAGACCTATCCCAAGTCTTCTCAAAAGGACTTCACCATGTTGTGAAAGATACTTCTCATCGTTGAATATCTCAAAAGACCTCTCATTTAATGTATATCTGTATTTTAGTGACTTGCATTTATCGCTATCAGATAAAAAATTGTGGAGTCTCAATATATATTCTCTGTCCTTTGAGTATTGTTCAAGATTCTTTAAATAGTAATCCTTTTTTATTCCAGGATGCAGGGAAATAAGTTCGTGTGTCAGATTTTCTTCCTCTTCAACAGATAAACCGCCCCTCACATTTCTCATATTAATCCTATACCTTGAGGCTAAAGGAGGATTTCTAGGGTAAATACCGGAACTTTTAATAGGTGAAAGCAGTCCCTGACTACAGAAATTATCTATTATCAAGGCAAATTTTTGGTAACCACCTTCCAGTTCAAATTTTATAGCACCAAGTTTTCCTTCTACTGTATTCAAAAGATCGCAGATACTTAGAGTTTTTCTTTTGCTTTCTTCAATAATTTTTCTTACTAATTTATCCAAAATAAAGTAACCTACTCCCTGAAATATTATAAATACAATTATGTTTGCTCCCCAGAAAGTCGTTTTACGACTTTTCATTGCAGAATTACCTGCAGTGAGTTGCAATTTCATTGCAACCTGGTGCAATCTAATATGGTTATAATTGTATCGTATTTATGAAGCTATTTCAATAAGTAGATGAAATAGAGAAATATGGGTGTATTTAATTTATTTTGTCCATGTTAGCGGCACAATGCAATCTTCACTAATATCTTCTCCGTGAGTGCCTCCCACTGTGCCATCAGCCTTCTTAAATTCATGTTGTCCGTGATCCGCAAGTATTATAATACCATACTCGTGTTTACGAAGTTCAGTTATACACCTTGATAACCACCCATCAGATTTAGCAATAGCTTCCCCGGCTTGTCTCGAATAAGGACCAAACGCATGGGATATATCATCAACAAGTCCATATTGCACAATAATAAATTCAGGCATTTTATCCTTTACTATTTTCATAAAAATTGTTTCAACTTCATCATCATTAGTTGCACAGCCTTTGGTTGAATAATCGCCATAACGACCTAGCAATTCATTCCCTGTATAACCTTTTCTACCTAAACCTGCACTCTTTTTCCCATTTTCTCTTAAGATATCAAACAAGTGCTCACAGATAAAATTATCATTTCGTGCTCCTATACCATGCACATCAGCTTCTACACCTGTAACCATACAAGCAAAATTAACAGGAGTAATGCTGGGAAGTATGGACTTTAGGTATGCAAAATTCCCACTATGGCTAATAATAGATGTCATACATGGCATCAAGTGCTTGAATTTTTCATAAGCCTTATACCCTAACGCATCTATTGCTAGAACTGCAACCCCTTTAATATTAGAAAGGTCATCTATAATCTGCATGATCGGTTCTTCTTTTGCTTGAGAAGGAACATTTATTCCTAATATTCTTGATACTGTTGGAGCTACCATTTTCATTGAATAAGTATTGATAAGATCACTCATTTTTTGCACCTCAATTGTTAATTATTTTTTTCACAGCATATTTCTGTCTATAATCACTTGGCGTACACCCATATTTCTTTATAAATCTTTTTGTTAAATATTGTGGAGAAGAATAACCCATTTCTTCAGCAATTTCTGCTATTGTTCTATTGTCTGAAAGAAGATAGTCCTTAACACACTCAAGTTTTACATCTATAACATATCCTATAAAATTCTTATTTACTTCTTTTTTAAAGACTCTACTTAAATAACTTTCACTAACAAACAATTCCTCTGCAACTGTTTTTAAAGATAATTGACTATCTTTTATATTCTTGCGAATATATCTTTTAGCAGCTTCTACCAGAAGTTTGTTTTTTTCTGACTGATTTTGTTCATTAAATTCAATTATGCTCTTCAAAAGGTCTCTAAACCAAATTTCAAATTCGTAAATATTATCAATTTTCTTAAACTGAGTTTTTATATCTTCTTCTGATATTGCCAAATTGATCAAACTCATGTCTATTCTGTTCATAGTATTTTCAGCTATAGACACACACTCGTAAAGCAATTCCATAGTCGAATTATAACTAATATCACTCTTCAACACATAATTTATTATTTTTTTTAATTCTATACTTATTTTTTTACTGTTAAAGGTATTCATAGCTTCTGTAAAAGATTTTACAAGCTTTATATTATAACCTTCTATGTTTTTTTCTCTATCTATCACATCGTTAAGTGAAAAAAACATTCTTTTGGGGAATATATAGCTATACTTTATACCTGTAATAGAAGCATCATATGATCTATAAACTTCTTGTATATTATTCACAATCGTTCCTACTCCTACATTTATATCAAAGTTCTGGGAAAATTCATAGTAAAATACATCCATAATATGTTTAAGTATTTCTTTTTCGCTCATTTCGAAATTTACCATAAATGTGTAATCTCTGTCTTTTTCACAAGACATGCACCTTGAAAATTTAGTATTAAGTTTGTTTTCAATATTTGTAATAAAATCAAATTTATTGTATTCAAACTTTACATTATAATCTTCAATATCCGGATTATGGATTTTCATTACTATTACAATAAATCTGTTAAAAGGAAAGTCAATATCATAAAGCATGATCTTGTTTTTAATTTCATTGGTATCAGTAATTTGATTTGAAATAAGATTATTTATAAAGTTAGTTTTTAATACAGGTAGAGTTTTTTTAAATCTTTCATCCTGTTCATTAATTTTTCTGTTTAGAGCATTTATAGTTGAATGTATAATTATACATTCATTATTCGCTTTTTCATTCATCTTTTTATTCAGCAGCTTTTTATCCAGATTACTATACATCTCATTACAAAAAGTAGCCAATTTTCGTATAGGATTTGATATTCTATTGGCAAACAACACTGAAATTATTATTCCTAGGACACATGCTAAAGCAGAAGCAAATAATACTGTCCGTATAATAAAATCATATGCTTTAAAATAATTTTTAATAGGTGTTATACTAATATACTTCCATTCTGTATATCTAGAAGTACAATATGAAACAACAAATTTTGTTTTATTGTTTTTAAAACTTATATTACCAAAAAGTTTTTCTGATTCAAAAATCTTATTGCCATATTCAAACATATTGATATTTTGCCCAATGGTTTCCCTATCACTGCTTACTATTATGGTACCATCATTATTTATAATAATAATAATATTGTCAAGTTCATCAGTTGAAGATTTCCTGATAATATCATAAAACACCCCTTCGTCTATTGTAAAAATTACTGCACTATTTTTTTCATTCCCCATCATATCCATGTTATAAGGTATTTTCCTTACTAAACTAATATCTGCTGTTTTCTTAATTGCATTATTACTTGTAATATTATCATACACATTTGCTACCCAATAGTATTTTCTATCGTATGCCTCAGAATTTTTCTTAAATTGCAATGCCTCCTCATTTCCTCTTCCACCTGATAAGTAATCTCCGTTATTGACATACTTACTAGAGATAATTGCATTAGTATTCCCAAATAATATTCCTAAGTTGCTAAGCATCATATTAGATGCTTTCATATCTTCTAACTGTTTTCGAATTTCTGCTGCTTCAATTAATTTATCATCCAGAGAGCTTTCAAAAAAATACTCAATATCAGTATTTTCTTGTATTTCTTGCATTATTCTTAAAGAATAGTCACTAACATTTTTAAAAATCAATTTATCAACCGAGTCACAAAATTGTGCCACAAGCTTGCTATTTAGATTTTCTGCTTGATCTTCTATGCCTTTAGTTAAATAAAAGTATAAGAGTAAGCCCATAAAAGACATGCAAACTATAATAACCAATGCATATGAAATTAACATTTGATTTATCAGTTTTGTTCTCGACTTATTTATATTGATTTCTTTTAATGTTTGATATTCTTTTCTACAACTTTTAAAGTCTTTATTTGTTCTAGATCTTAATATTTCACATAGTTCTCTTGTCTTAAAAGGAATGTTCATTTGCCTTACACCCCCATGTTATTCATGACAGGCATGTTAAAACTCCGCAAATATCACTCGACTTTGATTTATAACTTACTACGTTAGAGAAAAAACTGCAAATTTTAGTTACATATATCGCATATGCGCCTTCATTTGCAATTTTCTTCACCTTATCTTGCGAAGCTTTTCCGACGCCTGAGTTTTCACACAGTCTGATGACCTACAAGTATCATAATACCACAATTGTACCTCCAGAGTCCAGTTATGAATCCTTACAATAATTCATTCAATTTTGCATTAGCTTCCCTATATCACTCACATACAGTCACCTCTGTTATTATAAACTTTTGAATAAAGATTAGTAATATTTAATGCTGATATTGAATGATTTTTTGCATATTTTGCTATTTCATAACAGTTATTCCGTCCAAAGTATAGATCATATAATTTCTTTGTTTGACCTTTCAAATTCTTAAGTCTATCAGCAGCTTCCTTATTATCATTAATATAATCCAACATAATACTTCCTTCCTCAAAGCATAGGCTGTCATGAAATGGAAGTACCTTACGCATTAGAAACTGAACATATTTTACAAGCCTATATGGTCCATAGATTTTTGGCAGTTGTCCGGGAATTACTTCTACAGCAACACTATAAAGGTTTTGAATATTAAATTTTAAATCTTCAAGTTCAGTACTAGGTGAAAATACTATAGTATGATTGATGCTAAATAATTCTTCCGTACTGCAGGTATGAGTGTCAGTAGATCCTACAATAGGGATTTTCTTTCCTTTTGCCCTTTCCTCATTATAAAGTGCAACCTGTAATACATTTCCTTCATTTTTATCACGTGTAAATCCACCTAATACTTCAAGCGCATCAAAGGGCTGGGTTTCGAAAATATATGAATTAAGAGCAGAACTATTATTGTACCCTTGTTTTGAATTCGAATAAAAGGGTCTGTAGAATGGATGTGCATATATACTAAGACCTCCTGCTTCACGTATCTTGTTAAAAATCCATACAGAAGATGCATATTGATAACGTTCCACATTATAGGGTAAGCTAGCAAACTGTTTTCCAAGTTCATCTACTTCTCTATAGTACTTTTCTTTATCTTTTCTTATAAGTTCATTTACACTAAATTTCCCGCCAAAATTAACTATATGAATTCGATTTTCAGTATCAGGCGCATGTACTTCTTCGCCTCTGAATATTTTAAGATCTATATCTACATCTTTAAATTTTTCCTGTGCCTCAATAGAAGGAGAGTATGTGCGATGATCTGTTATTGCCATAAAATCCAAACCTATTTTTCTACATGAAGCTGCTACATATGCCGGTGTCTCCCTTCCATCCGAGTAATAACTATGCATATGCAAATCGCCCTTGTATGGATATTTGTAAAATAAATCCTCTTCAACAGAATAAAGGCTAAACCTGTCAATTTCGCTTTTCTTTTCATCAGTAACTTTATATAAAATTAACACATGTTCCTGCTCTTCAGCAAAAAACTGTTTTACTTTAATAATCCCATTAACAGGTTTTACTTTTATTGTGTTCTCTCGGAAACTACCCTCCTGTGCCGGGTATTCCATAGGACAATATACAATTTCATATTCTGAGGCCTCTTTAAATGCGCGATGCTCATATAGTGGACATATAGTGATTGTCGCTTCAGTATTAGCCTCAATTATTCTTGGAAAAACATTAAAATAGATGCTTGATGTTTTCATTTACCTTACTTCTCCTTCCTTTGATTTGCCGGTAAGTGCAGCAATATCATCTGCATAATTTATGCACCATTTAGCTTCCTTATTAAAATAATTAGCTTAATTGCAGTATTATTTAATAATATATCTTGTTATTATGATTATTCGGCCTTCTTGCGTAAGCTGATGAAATTTACACAATTATAGTTAATCTTGTATTTCTCTGCAAATAGTACCGGCAATATATCTTGAGCCGTCTTCCTCATCAAAATAATAATATGTAATCAGCACATCACCATTAATTAATAATATAGAGCTTGTATAGCCTATATCAGTTCCAAACCCGTCATCTCTTAAAATAACATCCTCTACCTGTTCAAAATTACTGCACTCACTATTAAGTATAAACGCTCTCAGTCCAAAAGGTTTGTATCTATATCCATATGTTACAATAACATTTCCACTTTTAAGTCTTAATGCGTGAAATGGACTTGGTGAATAAAACTTCCTCATAACAGGCCGGCTCCATGTGTTTCCATTATCAAAAGATTCGCTTGTAATTAATGGTGATGCCTGTACGTTCTCCGGATCATATACACTTTTATCGCTCCTTTTATGGGATCTGATAAATGTAACTAGTTTCCCCGACTCGGTTTTATATAAATTAGGTTCAGCAAAACTATATTCTGGAAGAGCATTAATAGTAGCTGCTTTTTCCCAATGTCTTCCTAAATCGTATGTTTTTAAAATTATTACATCGCCGTTACCATAAACAGGTAATAGTATGGCGCCATCATTTATTTCAACAGCATTTCCACGTACTGCTATTGGTATGTATCCCGGATATTCAATAGGGATAGGTTCATCCCATGATACTCCTCCATCAAAAGATCTGATTGAATATGCTCTATCCCTTCTTCCAATCCATTTTCCATTAATAATCCTATCTGATGGAAGAATTTCCTTCATATCTTCTTTTTTAAATACTTTCCACATAAAAAACGAACAGAATAATGTCCCATCACTTAATGAATTTAGACATGGATCTTGTACGCCATATACAAAATCATCATACAATACATTAACTTTCTTATCCCATGTTACGCCATCATCCTTTGATGTTACATAAACCGCTCTTGAAGCAGGGTCTACATGTGTAACTTTTCCAAAATTTTTATTGGCTCCACTGATACGCTGTCTTTGCCAATCGGGAGCTTGCCTGAAACCTACAATAATAGTTCCATCTTTTCTTCTTATTGCATTTGGAAAAGTATTATAGTTTTCATCTTTAAAAATAACAAAATCCTTTACCTTCTCCAGGCTGCTCATTATATAATCCTCCAAACCATTTTTTATCTGTTTTCTTTATCAATGAAATTTACATATTCAGCTAATCCCTCTATTACCTCATTAGTAATTTTCTCGCCCAATTCTCGGGATGCTTTTTCCGGGAAACCCATTACGCCAACTTTAATTTCTTCTCTTTGATATACATTGGGAACAACAAATTCATGGTTAATAACTTTCTCGCTTTTTTCAAACCAGTCCTGGTCTGTCCTCATCATCCTTGCCGTATGCTCATCATCCATTTCTAAATCCTTTATTTTTACCAGCTCAGGTTTTAGATACATCATAAGTGATGTTTCTACAAGACCTGAATGAAAATCATGTTCAGATCCTATCCTGGAATTTTCTCTTGACGATTTAGAAAATTTGACTAATGATACTATCGAAATAGTCATTTTTCTTAACTCGGTATAACGTTTCAATACCATTTTTATAGAACCTTTTAATGCCGTTGTGTTATCAGTTCCACCATGTGCTAAATATATAACTACATTTTTAAACCCCGTTTTAGCCAATTCAAGAATAATATCAGTAACAATAAGAGAAAATAACTGAGGGCTTATATTAATTGTTCCGGGTAACTCTCCACCGGAAAAACAATATTGGATTGTAGGTAATACTACTGCATTCATTTTGCAAGATGCCCTTTTGGTTAGTTCACTTGCTATCATTGTATCGGTACCAAGAGGTAAATGATAGCCATGTTGCTCAACAACACCAACAGGAAGTACAGCTGTTTTTGTCTTCTCTAGAACCTTCTTAAATTCTTTCACTGTCATTTCGTTCATTATATAATTCATAAGCATCATCCTTTCAATGATATATGATTCAATAATTATTATACATAAATTTTTAAGGAAATGGCAAGATACTACATTTACCAAGCAGTCCATCCACCGTCTACAACGATATTGGTTCCTGTCATAAAACTTGAAGCATCAGAAGCCAATAAAATTACCGCACCTACAATATCTCTTGGCTTACCAACTCGTCCCAGCATTGTTTTATTCTTAAGATTGTTCATAAATTCTTCAGGCGGAAGTTTAACAGGAGATGGAAACGGTCCCGGTGTTACACTGTTAACCCTAATATTTTTATAAGCCAAATGACCTGCAGCATACCTTGTAAGCTGTATAACACCTGCTTTTGCAGCACCATAGTTGGGAGGATTATTCTGCCCGCTTGTACCATATATCCTTGGATCCGGTGAAACTATTCCATACATGGAGGCAATATTTATAATTGACCCTCCTCCATTTTTAGTCATATAAGGCGCTATCTCCCTTATGCATCTGAATACGGTACCTAAGCTTCCGTCTACACCTCTGAACCATGCTTCATCACTCATGCTCTCAATTGTCCCACCTGCACCATAAGATGCACAGTTAACAAGCACATCGATCTTGCCAAATTTATCATTGATCATTTTAAATGTGTTCTTTATAGATTTAGTGCTTGAAACATCACATTCCACACTAAAAAGTTCCGGATATGTTTTACCGTTTTTTACTATTTCTTCGGGTTTTTTATTAGCAACATCAATAACTATGACCTTTGCACCAAATTCCAGTAACCCCTCAACCATTGCAGAACCTAAATATCCTGCACCACCTGTAATTACTACAACTTTATTTTTCATTAAAAATAGGTCCTTCATTCAATTAAGCCTCCTAATACACTATAAATAATTTTTCTCAAACTCAATCGCTTTGAGCTCTTTTCTGAAATTTTCCTGTTCTGCATCAGTAAATCTTTTTAAGGGATAAGTACAATAACCAACTTTAAAACCAAGCATATCAAGCATATCCTTTACCCCATTTAATACTCCATATTTTAGCAAAATATCAATAACTTTATTCGCCTTAAACTGAGCTTTTTGTGCCTCTTCTATTTTGCCTGCCATGAAGTTATTATATATATCTACAAAAACTTTCGGCATTGGATTATATGTAGCACCAATTCCTCCATCAGCACCCATAATTAATCCACATAGGAGGGTCTCGTCCGGTCCGTTAATTACATTTATATTACCATCATTTAAACTTTTAATTTTATGCATTTCATAATAGTTGTAGCTGGTCCACTTCAAACCTATCATATTTCTAATGCACATCATTTTATCAACTAGTTCGGTGGTTATATTTGTACCTGCAAGAGGTGATGCATACATTAATATAGGCACATCTGAAGAATCGGAAATAGCCCGGTAGTACTGCATAATTTCTTTTTCCCCATATTTATAAAAAAAAGGAGGAACAGAAGATATAGCATCTACTCCTATATCAGAAGCATGACTAGCAAGCTCCATGGCACTTCTCAAATCTATAGCTCCAATATGAGCTATTATGGCACCTTTCCCTTTTACTTCATCAACTGCTACTTCAGCCATTGCTTTTCTTGCCTTAAGTTTCATT
>CAZEYH010000045.1:0-11312 GCA_964515895.1 uncultured Clostridiaceae bacterium
ATACATTTTCATTTAAAAATTGGATGACAGGAAATCTCAATATTTTTTTCAAAAAAAATAATCTAAAACATAGAGCGATAAGGGATATTACTATATTTATATATAAAGTTACTTCTGGAGAATATCCCATTTTTAAAAATAAATAAGATAATGGCAAAATCAATATTTGTAAAGAACCTACTACAATTTGATAAGTTTGAATCTTACCCGTAGCTTGAACCGCTGTCATCAATGGACCTGATAAACAATCAATAAGCTTTTCTGAAAGAGGAATGTAATGTATTTTTTTGCTCTTGGTGTCTCCTAAACCAGATAAACTGTTAGATTCGTCTATCTTTATACGCTTGTTCTCCCAATCAATGTCGATCCATCTTAAGGCCAAAAGTTCACCACGTCTTACGCCTGTGTACAACATGAACTTAATAGACCAGATCCACCTGGAGTTTTCCATAGCTTTAAGTAATTTGCTTAATTCCGACATTGTCAAGGTCTTTTGTTCTTTTGACTGCTTGTCCGGGATATGGATTTTAAAAACAGGATTTTCAAGAATTATTTTATCATCAATAGCTGCATTAAAAGCTACGCTCATTATAGTTTTTGCACGTTTCATCGTATTTGTAGATAAATTCTTTTCGTTCATCTTTGAAATTACCGATTGTATGTCAGAACGTTTCACGGAAATCAATTTTTTATTTCCTATTACAGGTTTAATATGTGTTTTGTATATATAATAATATTGTTGATACGTAGCAGGCTTTCTCAAAGTCCTTATTAGCTCTAACCATTTTGTAAACCATTCATCGGTTTTCAGTTTTGATTTTACGACTGGAAGATCAGCAACTTTTTTTATTTTTTCTTGTAGCTCGGCATAAGATTTTGACCGTATTTCCCGGACCTCACCGTCTATCATTTGTCTCCAACGATAGTATCCGCTTTTCAATTTTACAATGCTACCCATTCCGTTTGGGTTACGTGTTCTTGACATTATACCAACTCCTTTACATCAGTTTCACCAATTAGATACGATACGCTTACATTGAAAAATTTGGAAAGCTTATATAGCTGTTCTATCTGCGGGCTGCGCTCCAACGACTCATATTGACTTATAGTTGATTTTCCTACACCTATTATAGAAGCCAGCTCTCTTTGCGAAAGTTCCTTCTCTGTTCTTAAAGCTTTAAGCCTTTCAGCAAATATTTGTAAGTACTCCATATAATCATCCTCTCGAGATTATTAATTTTAATTACATTGTACACAATTGAGGACACTTTGTAAATAATTTTATTATATTTCCTATTGACAATATTAAAACATTTGGTATAATGGACTCATATGAGGACAATATTGTATGAGAGGGGGTTGAAAAATGGCTTGCACCTATGTAACATTTCCCGTATTACGAGCTCTTATGGCTAGATTTGGACTAAACTATGCAACAATAGGAGAAGTAATTCCAAACAAAGATACTGGAGAACCACTTTCCTATCAAACAGTATCTACACGAATAAACAGGACTTTTGGCTTTGATTTGCGTGAAATGGTATTAATACGAGATTATTTTAATCTATGTATAGAAAAAGAAGAGGTTAGAACACAACGAGAGACGCCAAGAGTTACGATACAAGAAATTTTTTTTGACTGGCTGGACTCATATGAGGACATGACAGAGTGGAAAACACTCAACACAGAAAAGGCAATATAACAGAAGAACAAACAGCATAGACAGGCACCGCTGTACATTGGAAATTGAATACCGACCAGTAAAAGGCAGAGCACGAACCCTTTGCAAGGAACCTGGTGAGAGAATACAGGAGAAAGTGAGGTGAAATAATTGACTGACATGATGATTGGTTATGTTCTGTTGTTTTTGTTTATTGCAATCTTGTCTTTCCACTTTGGCAGGGAATGGGAGCGGATAGAGCAGGAGGAAATAGAAGAGCAGAAGAAACGTGAACCTATTCGTAGGGTTCATGGAAAATGGTGAGGAGGAGTAAAACGATGTTCAAGGTTGGAGATAGGGTCAGGGTAAGAGAAGGCTTGAAGAATGCAACAGGTTATCATGTTGGTGGCCTTTACGTTAATAAAGAGATGGCAGAATTAGCGGGCAGGACATTTACTATAGAACATTCTTGGAGTGGTGCACTACACAATAACATGCTTTATTGTATTAAAGGCATTCGTCATATTTTCAGCGGTGCAATGTTAGAGCCTGCCAAAGAAACTATGTATTTAGTTGCCGTTAAACACAACCACAAAGGAGCTTGGTCAAAAACTTACTGGTTCCTGGCAAAGGAAAGTATAGCCAAGGACCTGAAAGTCGAAAGATGGGTACTTGTAGATACTATGTATGGTCCACAAACAGCAGTAGTTGCACATCTGCCTGTAAAAATTGCTAGAGGCGAGGATTTAGATACTTGCAAAGAGATTCTTGAAATTCAAGGAGAATTCAAAGATGTCATAAGTGTTCTCGGTACGTCAGTATTGGACTATGAAAAACTTGACGAGCCACCATTTTAAGGAGGTAAGGAAGTGGAGATTAATATTTACGGCCTAAAGGATGCTGAAGTTGAAAGATTTGATGGAAGTGAATCTGTAAAGCTAACAATGCGACAACCAAGAGGAAACGACATAATAATATGGTTTGACATGCCTGACTTCGACATGATAATGGAAGCAGCAAGTAACGCAAATAAAAAAAGCTGCAAAAGCAGCTAACTAAACCCAATTCTAGTATAACACATACTAGGGTGAAAAGAAAGGGGTAAATTTTGTGAGCAAGATTAAAATATTAGAACTAAAACTAAGAAATTTCAAGGGGATAAAGGACTTCACCTTATCCCCAGAAGGGAAAAGTGTAAATATTTATGGAGATAATGCTACAGGTAAAACAACGATAATGGACGCTTTTATTTGGTTGTTGTTTGACAAAGACAGCCAAAACAGTAGCAATTTTAATATAAAGACATTGGATCCGAAAGGAAATGTAGTTCATGGCCTGGAGCATGAAGTAAGGGCAAGGTTAGAAATTGATAGTAAGGTTGTAGAGCTACAGAAGATATATAAAGAGAAATGGACTAAGAAAAGGGGTGAAGCTGAAAGAACTCTTACAGGTCATACTACAGATTACTTCATAAATAATGTACCAAAGAAGAAATCAGAATATGAAAATTACTTATCCCGGATTATTAATGAAGATACATTTAAGATCTTAACCAATCCTCTGTATTTTAACACTAACTTAAACTGGAGAGATAGAAGGAATATAGCGTTAAGTATTTGCGGAGAAGTAGAGGACAAAGAAGTGTTTGATAAAAACAAAAAGCTAAGAGATTTAGGGTCCTTGCTTGGAGACAAAACAATAGATGATCTTAAGGGCGAAATGGCTGCTAGGAGAAGGAAGTTAAACGAAGAGCTTAAGGCTATTCCTTATAGGATAGATGAGCTCTCCAGGGAAGATGTAGAAGTTGATGTGAAAGCATTAACTGTAGAGAAAAAAGAATTAGAAGCAAAGCTTGACGACATTAAAAATCTTACTGGGAAAGACTATGATTTTAGACTTCGTTTTATTGACGGTGGCATAAAAGCTTTGGAAAATGAAGCAAGGCTATTAGGGCAAGATTTTACTAAAGAGTTAAGGCAACAACTAGACAATGCCATGGAAGAAAGCTCTAATCTCAAGAAAAAATATTATCAAACTAAAGACGAGTTTGTGAGAAGTCAATCAAGTATAGCAAACCTAGAAAGAGAAATTAAGCACCTGAGCAGCGAGGTGGAAAATTTAAGGCATGAGTTTAGAGAAGTTGCTAGTTTAAGCTTTGATGAAAGTTCTACTGTTTGTCCTACATGTAAACAAACTCTGCCCGATGAAGATATAGAAAGGCTTATATTGGAATTTGAGGAAAACAAGAAGGCTCAGTTAGACAATATCAATGCTGTAGGCAAGGGCGCAAACGAAAAGTTAAATGCACTGCAAGAAGAACTGGACACCTTAACAAAAATTCAAGCTTCAACATCTAAAACATTAGAAGATCTTAATAATAAAATGCTAAATAAATCTGATGAGGTTAAAGAGTTAGAAAAACAAATAGCTGAAGCTGATGTAACTTCTTTGCCTGAGTATAAGGAAATTCAAGCAAAGTTAGCTAAATCAAAAGCTGAAAAAGAGGCAGTAGAGAGGTTAGCGGCAGATCAGCAGTATAATTCAAACATAGTTTTAGTGCTTGAAACTAAAATATCACAAATTAATAAAGAATTGGCCAGGGTGGATCTAACCAAGGAAAATGAAAAAAGAATAGGGGAGCTAGAGGGTCGAGAAAGAGAACTGGCTAACATGGTAGCAGAAACTGAAAAAATTGAGTTCCTGTGTGACCAATATGTCATTACTAAAGCTGATCTATTGGAAGATAGACTAAATAGTAAATTTAGTATTGTGAAATTTAAGCTCTTTGAGGTGCAAGTCAATGGCGGAATCAATGAAACCTTTGCAACTACAGTAAATGGCGTACCATTTGAGGACCTTAACAGTGCTATGCGTATTAATGCAGGGCTGGATATTATTAATACCTTGACTGAATATTACAACTTCAAGGCACCGATTTTTATCGATAATAGGGAAAGTGTTAATGAAATTATTGATGTTAAGAGCCAGGTTATAAACCTTGTTGTAAGCAAAGATAAAAAATTAAAGGTAGGAACAATATATACCCCAACAGATGAGGATGTCAAGGAGCTAGAATCTATTGTAAGCGAGATTAGAAGTAAGCTTGGAGATTATAGCACTTATGTGGAATGGCCAGAAGGCTTTGAGTTTATAGGAGAAGAATATGGCGAAAAACACAGATGGTGGCAATACAAGTATGAATATTACATGTATAAAGGCCAAAAGGTTCAATTCTCTTATCAGGAACCACTTACCGAAATGCAAGAAGGACAAGAGACCTTTCCTGAAATTCACATTTTAAATTAATTGGAGGTAGGGCAATGAAAACAAAGGAAATAACTGTATCAACAAGGTATGTAAAGAACTTAGGAAATTGTCAGTCATTTACTGCAGAGGCATCATTGACTGCAGAAGTTGAAGATGAATCGTTGGATAACATCTATGACCGAGCATGGTCTGAAGTGAAAAGCCAAGTACGGAAACAAATACAAAGTCTCAAAACAGGGGGAATTGAATAATGACTAAGGAAAATCAAGTGGTAGTAATAGAGAAGAATATTACTGATGTGGTTTTAAACAGGATTAACAAGATGCAGGTAGAAGGAAATTTACAAGTACCTGATAATTACAGCCCAGAAAATGCTTTAAAATCAGCTTATTTAAAACTATTAGAAACTAAAGATAAAGACAATAAGCCAGTATTACAATCCTGCACACAAGAAAGTATAGCTAATTCATTGCTAGAAATGGTAGTTCAAGGTTTAAATCCAATGAAGAATCAAGGATATTTTATACCTTATGGCAACAAATTAACCTTTACTAGAGGTTACCTGGGAACTATAGCTATTACTAAACGAATTACAGGGGTTAAAGATGTAAAAGGCTATGCAGTATACAAAGATGACGAATTTGAAACTGAATTCGACCTAATATCAGGTAGCTTAAAGGTTAAAAAATATACTCCAAATGTAAAAAATAGAGATCCAAAGGATCTAATAGGTGCCTTTGCCTTAATAATTGGAGACGAGGATATCCTTCATATGGAATATATGGATATGGATCAGATAAGAGCAGCTTGGAATATGGGAGCTATGAAAGGGAACTCAGGGGCCCATAAACAATTTCCAGACCAAATGGCTATAAGGACAGCAATTAATAGGGCCTGTAAAATGTATGCAAACACCAGTGATGATTCAGACATATTTGCTAATTTACTAAATAAAACAAGCACAGAGGTAGAAACAGAAATAGAAGAAAATGCAAATAAGGAAGTATTAGACTTTGATGATGATTTAGTTGAAGCTGAGTATAAAGTATCAGAAACAGTAGATGAAGAGACAGGAGAAATTAAAGACGATATACCAGAAATGGAGTTTTAAATATGAAGAGGATTGTATTTTTTACTCAACCATTCAGAAGATTCATAATAAAACTCACTAAGCTATTTAAAAAAAATGAAAGAGTTTATAATTGGTTCTTGGATAACTTATATCCAGATGATGTGATGATTAGCTTTGAGGGAGCTGATTGTGATGAAGCTTAAAACCATAGCTAGTGGTAGTAGTGGAAACTGCTATCTATTAGAAACAAACACAGGGAGCCTGCTCATTGAAGCAGGTATCCCTATAAAACAAACTAAGAGGGCATTAGGCTTTGACTTTAGTAATATTCAAGGTTGTCTTATAACCCACGAACATGGAGATCATGCAAAAGCAATAAAAGATATAGCAAAATTGGGAATTGATATATACGCATCTAAGGGCACTTTGGAGGCTTTAAATTGCACTGGCCACAGATTTATATCAATGATGCCTAAAAAGGCTAAAACAATAGGCGATTTCGAAGTATTAGCCTTTGATGTAGAGCATGATGCAGCCGAGCCTTTAGGTTTCTTGATTAGGCATGGAAGTAACAAAATTCTATTTGCTACTGACACCTATTATTTAAAATATAGATTTAATGGCCTTACACACATAGCAATTGAGTGTAATTATGTTAGGTCCGTAATGGAAGAAGGATTGGAAAATGGTTTAATTGATATAAAGAGAGTTACTAGGATCATGCAGAGCCATATGAGTTTAGAGAATTTAATTGAATTTTTAAAGGCTAATGATTTGAGTAAGGTTCAGGAGATATACTTGTTGCATTTGAGTGATGATAATAGTAATGAAAGGAAAATAAGGCAAGAGGTTCAGAAGCTAACCGGCAAAAAGGTTTACATTGCATAAATATTCAAAACAGAGATAACTTGCAAGATTTCTTGCATAACAGGAGGTGCAATTTGCATGGGGATATTACTATGTCATGGAGATGAAAAACTATTATACAAGCCGCATGAGTGCGGAACAAGTAGTAGCGCTGGTTTACCATGAGTTGCGGCATATAGATGAGGACGGAGATCTCGTGAAGCATGATATAGAAGACTGGGATAGCATGGTGGCTACCTTGGGCAAAGACTGGAATAGTACTAAAGCTGAAATCCTGGATCTTCTGGACGATGAGTTCCCGGGTTGGGATAGCTTGAGAAGGTCTGGAAAGCAAATTAGCATGTTCGATACTACTAGCAATGTTGTGCCGATCCATAAAGAATATGATAGCGCTGCAAAGAATGCGTAAATACCAAATGGAGAGGGAAACCTCTTCCGGAAAGGGGACAAAATGGCGAGAAGCAATATAAGTAAGAAATTAAGGTTTGAAGTATTCAAGAGGGACAGTTTTACTTGTCAATATTGTGGCAAAATGGCGCCTGATGTAATTTTAGAAGTTGACCATATTTCACCTATTAAAGAAGGTGGAGATAATGACATTATGAATTTGATAACAGCATGCATTGACTGCAACAGAGGAAAAGGTGCGAAATTATTATCTGATAATCAGATCATAAAAATGCAGCAAGAGCAATTAAAAGAGTTAAGCGAACGTAGAGAGCAGCTAAAGTTTATGCTTGAGTGGAAAAAGGAATTGCAAAAGTTTGATGAAGAACAAATTGACATAATTGATTCTATGCTGATAAATGCTTCTAATTGTTGGTTAAGTGATCATGGTAGAGAAATTATCGGTAAGGCTATTAAACAATACGGTATACAAGAGGTAATAAAATCTACAGAACTATCTATATCGCAATATTTGAACGATGAGGACATCTCAAAAGTTATTGACTACATTCCAAGGATATGCAAAGGTCGTAAAAAGGATAAATCTGACCCATTATACTCAAAAAAGTTATATATAAGAGGAATTTTGAAAAATAGAGTGGGGGTTTACAACGAGCATAGGTTAATTAATGCTTTAAATGATTTAGTAAAAGACAATGATAGTGCTGAATTAATTATGGATATAGCAAGGACCGCAAAGAATTGGACACAATTTTGGATATGCCTAAACGACACCTTTGATACAAATTTGTAGGGAGGTGAGATTATGCCAAACAGAATTTTAAAAGAATCTATTTGCACAAGTGAAGATCTTAATGCTTTAACCGATAAAGAAGAAGTGTTTTTTTATAGACTTATAGTCAATTGTGATGATTTTGGGATTATGGATGCAAGGGAGCCAATATTAAGAGCCAAATGCTTTCCGCTAAAAATAGATACGGTAAAAGATGAGGATATAAAACAATGGTTATGTTCCTTGGAGAGACAAGGATTGGTATACTTATACATAGCAGACGGTAGGCCATATTTAAAAATGGTTAGTTGGGAAAAGCACCAACAAGTGAGAGCAAAAAGAAGCAAATACCCACAACCCGATATGGATAACATGAAACGGATAACAAATGATATCAAGTGCAATCAAGTGCAATCAAATGTCCCCGAGAATCCAATCCAATCCGAATCCAATCCGAATCCGAATAATACATATGTCGCAACTGACGTTGCTGAATATGAGAATGATGTCTCTAATACCATCTCGGCTGAGAAATCATCTGGTAGCGAAGATGCTATAGAAGATGAGGGAGCGCAACACAAGAAGGTTGGCAAAGATGAGTACACACAAGAGTTCAAGCAATTCTGGAGTTCTTATCCTAGGAAAATAGAAAAGAGGAAGGCATTTAGGGCGTGGAAGGCCAGGATGAAAGAAAAGATTCCGTCAAAGGACATGATCCAGGCTTCTCAAAACTATGCAGATGCTTGTAAGAAGCTAAAGACGGAGCAGCGATATATAAAACATGCAAGTACATTCCTTGGTCCTGATAAACCGTACGAGGAATATATAAAAGGCTTGCCTGAGAAGATAGGAAGCACTAACAAAAGCGTACTTCCACAAGCGAACTTTGATCAGCGTGAGTATACGAACGAAGATTATAAAAACTTTTTTGATAATACGTGAGGTGATAAATGTTGAGTAGGCAACACAAGAGATGGACTGAAAAAGAGGAAAGTTATCTAACTGAAAATTGGGGAACCATTAGCATACCAACTCTAGCCAAAAATTTAGACAGGACTGTTAATGCAGTAATAGTAAGGGCACAGAGATTAGGATTAGGACCTTTTCTGGAAGCTGGGGAGTATATCTCGCTTAATCAATTAATGATTGCCTTAAGAGGGTCCTATGTAGGAAAAGAATACACCGTTAAACAGTGGATTGATAAAGGCCTTCCGGTGAAAACAAAAAAAGTAAATAATTGCAGCTTTAAAGTTATCTACTTGCATGATTGGTGGAACTGGTCGGAGAAAAACAGAACTCTTATAGATTTTTCTAGATTAGAGAAAAACGCTTTAGGCAAAGAACCGGAATGGTTAGAAGATCAAAGAAAGGCAGATGGAAAAGCACAATTTTTTAAAAACGATCCGTGGACTGACGATGAAGACATGCTTTTAGCAGGATTGTTGAAATTATACAAATATACGTACCGAGAAATATCGTTGAGGCTACGAAGAACTGAAGGTGCAATAAAAAGACGAATGTTTGACTTAGACATAAAATACAGGCCGATAAGAATGCCTAATTATAACCCGTGGACAGAAGAGGAAATAAATAAACTTATAGAACTCTACCAAAAAGGCTACTGCCGTAATACTTTAGCTAATTACATTGACAGATCAGCCCAAGCCTGCGGCAGTAAAATTGAAAGGATGATAAAAGATGGGGAACTACAGCCGAGAAGCAAGTTCCGGAAATCCTGTTAGCATGATCCAGGCAAAATTCATTCTTTCACGTTGTTTTAAATGCTGTGGATGCAACAGATTAGAGGATTCGCATTTCCCAGGCGTGAGAAGTTGTGGCGATTTCAAGGATGCCCGTACTGATGAAACAGGCAAGCAAATAAGCTTGTTTGACACACAAAGTAGATAGTGGGTGATGTAATGAGCATGCGCTGGTCAGAAGAAGAATATATGGAGTATCTAGAACGTGCCGGAAAACAAACAGCACGGCAGAAGCCAAAGAAAAGACAAAAGTACAATGCAAAAAAGACTTGGATAGATGGGATATGCTTCGATAGTGCAAAGGAAGCAAGAATGTATCAGGACCTGAAAATCCTCCAAGCAGCAGGAGAAATAAAAGGTTTTTGTCGGCAACCTGAATTCATTCTTGTCGATGGAAACGAAAAAACGAGAGCAATTACCTACAAGGCAGACTTCATTGTATTTTGGGACGATGGAAGAGTGCAAATTATTGACACAAAGGGATATGAAACAAAAGAGTGGAAGCGCACTGAAAAGCTATTTAAATTGAGATACCCAGAGTTAGAAATAAGGGTCATAAAGGAGGTATAAGCAGTGAATAGATACAAAGTCGTTGTTGAGAACTGCACGGATGCTTACATTTTAGACATAGAAAAAAACGAAATTGTAACATTATGCAATACAAAAAGACCGGATTTGGGTTTTGAAAAACTAAAAGAATTAGTGGCAAAAGCAAACAGGTATGACGAACTAGAAAAGACATATTATGTACATTTATTAGTGGGGGAGGTATAACCATGACGATGCAACAGGTTGGATTTTGCTACAGGGCGGTAATTAGGCATCTACACGGTGACACCGAGAAGGCAAGCAGCTACATAGCACAGGCTGTGAGAATTGATCCTATGCGGTGCCTATGTGGTGCAAGAATGGTGCAGTGCAGATATAAGCATAAGAAATGTACAATATGTATGCAGTGCGGAATTCTGTGGTGGAATGGTGAAGCGGAGAGAAAATGTCTAACGGGGAGGGTTAAAACAGCATGAAGAAATGGTTTATGAAATGGGGTTTTATAACACTAGCTATAATAATGCTTTTAGTCCTTGTTTTCTGCGGCGTTGAATCGTACACTAGAGCACAAAAAGAAAGACAAGCACAATTCGAAGATTCTCTTTTGAAAGTTGTTGAAATATCGAAAGAGAAATTGCTTACAGAAATAGATTTACTGAAGGAAGAAGTATTACAGCTTGAGGGCAGGGTTGAGCAATATGAACAAAGTATACAGTTTTGGAATTCCCAAGTAGAAAGTATGTTTGGTGAACATAACAAAAGGTATTTTAGAGAAGGGCGGGGAGATTAAAATGTTTAACGAAGAGCAAAAGAAAGCCATAAAGCAACTGGAAAACGCTTTTAAAAGGTGTAAAAAAGCTGGGATTTGGTTCGTTGGATGTAACGAAAGTTTATTGGTGGCAACACATAAATTTGATATGAATGCTTATGAAAACATGACATACGCACAATTTGAAA
>CAZEYH010000046.1:0-11189 GCA_964515895.1 uncultured Clostridiaceae bacterium
TTATTACCATTATAACACTTTTATTCGGACTTTTTGTTTCTTTCATATCTACCAAAAAAATTTATTCTCCTTTAAGAAATTTGTTGGAACTATGTAAAAATATTGCAAAGGCTCGTTCTCATAATATATCAAGAGATGAATATGGAATTATCGGGTCAACTCTTGATACTCTAACTGCTAAAGTAAAAGAGCAGGAAAAAAAGATGGAGAAAAGTATTCCTATAATAAAACATCATTTCATTCAAAATCTTCTAAAATCAAATTACTCAGATAAAGAAACCATATGTGAAAAAATGAAGTTTCTAAATATTAGCTTCAATTTTGAATATTTTTCAGTAATAATTCTAAAATTAGGAAAGTATCCTGAACCTATAGATTTTAAAATGTCTGAAATGATAAAATTGGATATTATGGAAAAGATCGAATATCTTCTTTCAGACAATAATTTAAAATCTGTTTGTACTGAAGGAGCTAGTTTCATTAATGTAATTTTAAATTTGAAACATGAAAGTATAGATATTATACCTTATATAGAGAAATTAATTTATTATATTAATAATGCACTAAGATTAAATGTAAATACCGGTATAGGTAATATCTATGTCAGCATGGATAATATACATACTGCTTATAAAGAAGCTTTATTATGCATAGATTATTGTTATATTTATCCTGAAAAAAGTATATTTACTATAGACGATGTAATACAATGGGAATTGAATACAAATGAAGTATTGCGTACAATTTATGAAGAATTTTGCAACTCCCTTAAAACGCAAGACAAGAAAGCCTCTCTTGAAAATATAAACAATATAATTGATATAATACGTAGAGAACATATATGTTATAACCATTCAATGAGAATTTTGACCCAATGTGCAACCTTTATTGAAAATATTGTTACTGAGCTTAAAATCAATCTTGATAATATTATGTGTAGCGATATTTATACCAATTTTTATAATAATACAAACATACTAGAACTCAAAAAATGGTTTGAAATAATAATAACACAGATGTTTGAATGTCTCGATAAAAGGAAATCTGAAAAAAATTCTGACTTTATAAGATATGTCCAGGAATTCATATCTGAAAATATATTAGATCCGTTAATTTCACTTAATCATGTTGCTGAAGTAATGCACATAAGTCCAGCTTATTTAAGTAGAATGTTTAAGGAGGAAACTGGTATAAACTTTATAGAATTTTTAATGAACGAAAAACTAAATGCTGCAAAAAAAATGCTCCTATCAAACGAAAATATTAAGGTAGAAGAAGTATGTACGGCAATAGGTTATTCAAGTCCTCAGTACTTCATAAGAAAGTTTAAATTAAAGTATGGTTCAACCCCGGGTGAATATAGATTATCCCACTTCCGAGAAATTGAAAATAGCAGAATCTAGCTGGTTCATCCTATGTTGCTTATATAGTTCCTACCGATCCCATATACAATCATACATATGATTGGTCAGCGAAATAACAGCATACAACAGCTATATCAGGCTTTGTTTCATCTAGCATATTGCAATAATTATCAAAGCATTGCACTGAAGGGTATTCTTTACGGAGTCTTTCATAAAGAGAAGATACCTCCTCGCCAAAAGATCTGGGTGCAATACCATAATGCCCTGTAGATCCAATAATACATATTTTCATTAGTCAGCCTCCTTTTTATTACCTCGTCTTAACCAAACCGGTGCTAGTTTTTCATAGATTAATTACACTATCGTTTTTCTACTTTATTTTCTTATTTGTTACTTCGCCCTATTTCTCATTAAATTACATCATTTATTTGCCGTTAATTTTGCTGTTAAAATACTATCACAGTCATACTCAATACTGCGATTATACCATATTTTAAGAAACTAACACAGGCGAATAATACTTGTGTATCTACACATTAATAGGTTAAATAAAGTAAAATTATAGTTAATACATTTGCGACATGATTACAATTATTATATAATTTATCATATTGAAATATTAGCTACTAATAATATAAATCTTGCAATCTTGTAATTAAGCATAATTATAGTTGCACTATGGTAGGGTATTATAAGTTCTATGAGGGATGCTACGGGAGGATATTATGGATAAAATTTTAACATATGGCATATTAGCAATCCTTGCAATAATAACTATTACTGTTGTTATGTATGTAAAAAAAAGAAAGGCACATTTGAAATTGGTTAAGAAAATCAATGACCGATGGGGGAAAAATCCTTTCCTGTACAAAGAAGGAAAAATAAGCAACAATGTGCCGGGATATTATCAGAATTTAAGTAGCAATAAAAATAAACTTTTTTCAATTGATGATATTACTTGGAATGACCTTGATATGGATAGTATTTTTCAGAGGCTAAATAATACTCATTCAACTGTAGGAGAGCAATACCTTTATTACATCCTTAGGAAACCTCTTATGGAAAATTCCGAACTTAAAGAAAGAAACCGAATTATTGAATTTTTCAGGAATAACAAGGATGACAGATTAAAGGTTCAATTATTGCTTGCAAAATTGGGTAAAGTAAAATCTGTTGATATTACCAATTACTTGATTAATGATTATAAAGGTTCTAACCACAAAGGTTTTTATTACAAATTACTTGCACTTGGTTTTCTACTTTCTCCCTTTTCGATGATACTAAATCTGCAGCTTGGTCTTTTTCTTACAATAGGATTTTTTATTACAAATATGACTATTCAATATAAAAATAGATACGAAATTGAATCTCACCTTGAAGCTTTTAATTATATAGTTAGCCTTATAATTTGTGCAGAAAAAATATCAAACTTGAAAATAGTTGATATAGACACATATAGACAGAAGTTAAAGGATTCGCTAAGGAATTTAAAAGGAATAGTTAGTAGGTCATTTCTTGTGCTTTACAGATCTCAAGACCCTTTCCTTGAATACATTAAAGTTATGTTATTAGGAGAATTAATAGCTTATGAAAGTATGTTTAAGCTAATATTAAAACATAGAAATGATCTTATAGAAATATTTAATATCATAGGCCTGGCTGACAGCCTTATTTCCATAGCATCCTACAGGGAAAGCATACAATATTTCACTACTCCAAAGCTATATAAGCTTATAGAATCCAAGAATAAACTATGTTTCACAGACATTTATCATCCCCTTATTAATGATCCAGTAGCAAACACTCTTGATATTGATAAACCTATACTTATTACAGGTTCCAATGCATCGGGCAAGTCTACATTCCTTAAAACAATAGCTATTAATGCAATCTTTGCCCAAACTATATACACATGTTTGGCTAAAAATTATTCTTCCTGTTATTTTATGATTTTTACCTCAATGGCTTTGAAAGATAGTTTGATAGACGGAGAAAGCTATTATATTGTAGAGATAAAATCTCTTAGAAGGATAATAGACAGTCTTAACCCTTCTACACCCTGCCTTTGCATTATTGATGAGGTTTTAAGGGGAACTAATACTGTTGAGAGAATAGCAGCATCTTCACAGGTTTTATATTTTTTGAGCCAAAATAATTGCCTTCCTATTGCAGCTACTCACGACCTTGAGTTGGCACACATACTAAAAAACCACTATGCCAATTACCACTTCCAGGAATATGTTACCGATAATGATATTGTGTTCGACTATAAAATTTACCCCGGAAAATCAAGTACCAGAAACGCAATCAAGTTGCTAAAAATAATGGGATACAAAGATACTATAGTAGAATCTTCTGAAGCAGGAGCACAAACCTTTATGGAACAAGGAAAATGGCAGGAAGTTTAATGTAGTAAGATGTAGTGGATGCAGTAAGATGCATTAGTCGAGGAATGCAGTGGGGACAGTTCCTATTGCACCTCTTAATTTTCTTGAACTACTTTGAGTGCATAATCTCTTGGTCTGATTCCTTCATATCTCAAAAATGCTCGCTTAAATGAATATTCGTTTTCATAACCCACAGCACTTGCTATATTTTCCACATCATATCCAATGTCTTTTAACAATTCTTTTGCCTTTTCCATTCTAAGACGACATATATAATCGTAATAGTTTATCCCGGATGCCTCCTTGAATAATTTGGATATCGAGGAAACAGGCATATTGAATACTTCAGAAAGCTCTTTAAGTGATATATTGGAATCTGAGTAGTTATCATTAACATACTGCAATAGAGTTTCACTCAAACGAATGCTTTCAGAATCATTAGCATACTTGCTTCTATCACATATACGATTGCATAATTCATAAAGATATAACCACATGCCTACAATGTCTCCTGATGCAACTTTACTTTTAAATTCTTTTTGATATATTTTGACGTTAATATTAAGTTCATTAAATACACGTATTATGGTTTCCATTATCAGAGAAATTAGTCTTACCATTGAGTCCGATGATAATTTTCTATTCTCATTTTCCAGTTTTATTTCTTCAATAATTCTTGTAACTGTATCAAGATTCCCGACTTTAAGGTTATTAATAAGCTGTATTTCCCAATCTGTAGGATAATAGTAAAATCCGCCTTCTGTTATTATTTTAGGATTTCCAAGTATGTCAATCCCAAAAATAGCACATTCAATATTTCCCTTTGCAACTTGATAAGATTTGCTAATTCCTATAATACCTTTTTCAATATTTCCTGCTGATATAAGCGGCTTTATATTAGATGAAGCTTCTATTCTGTTTAAAATCTTTTCTATTATTTTCTGTATATATTCGTCATTTTTTTCTGGATTATCAACGGAAATTATAACTGCAATATCATCATCTAATGCTTCCAATAACTGGTATTCTATATCTGCAGCATCCAATACATCATCTACAGCAACAATAAGGTTCAGTCTCATTTGTTTTTCCATTGCTAATGCGTGGTTCCTGTACTTCTGCGCATCTGCTTGATCTTCTACATCAGTTTTTCTATATTCAAACTTTTTTTCCTCGTTTATTAACACTACACAATAAGAATTATCATTACTATAGTTAATTCCTAACTCCAATAATTTCTCTATAAGATTATCATCTTCAAAATATCCTTTAAGCAAACGTAGAAGTAAATTCCATCTAGCAGCATTTTCATAATTTTTTACACGGCGCATTATAGTTTCTTTCTCGGTTACAAGTTTATCAAAGGAAGTTGCAATAAGCTTATATTCATGTAAAGGTTGTACTTTTATGTTATTTGTTTTTACAAAATCATCTTGTTTAAAGACCTTATTTAATAACTTGTACAATGGCTTGTAGGTTACTCTTGCAAGGATATAAGCCGCTAAAATTCCTGCAGCAAGAGATAGCATACATGCTGACAATAAAGGTATAAGTTGTTCAGTTTTAAATGGTATATAGTTATTATCATAAGTACATATGTACTTCCATGAGGAAATATTTGATGCTGCTTTTAAACTTAGGCAATTACTTTGATTGTTAAAATTATCAATTTCTGTTAATTGTCTAAAATTATAATTAAATATGGTTTTATTTTCATTGAAAACACTTAGTTCTTTCAGACCCGGTCCGGCTATTTGTTTTATATATGCTGTAAGATACTCTATATCTACAAACAAAAGAAGAACTGCTCTAGGTTTTTCATGCAACTCCATACTTTGTATTATTGCTAAATAATTTGAAGTGTTTTTTGAGGATTTACTTTGAGAACTTTCAATAATTTTAAAATAATTATAATCTAGCATATTTGAATATATGTTATCAAATTCACACTGTTCTCCTAAAACTGTCGATTCAAAATAATCCTCTATATTGTACCATCCGCTATGTGACACAACCAAATCCTTATACGGAAATACCACTGCCATATTTGAAAGGACTCCTGAAAAGGCCATATAATTATTAAGTTCTTGTCTTATTTCCAGTTTTCTTAAAACATCAAATTCTTTTTCAAATGTATCAGTTTCAGAAGATAGCTTACTCACCCATTTGGATTGATATAATCTATCACCAACATTTCTTAACTCTGCTAGTCTGCTATCAACAGCATCCCTAATTCTACCTATGTCATCTTCATACATTTGAACCATTTTTCTTTGATTGTTTTCAAATGTTTCTTGCATTAAAATACTGCAAAAAACTATAATCGGTATAATTAATATAAGAGCATATGATAAAAGAGTTTTTCTAAATGTATAACTTTTTAGTAAATGTGAACTCAAATTTTATTCACCCTTTCTATTATACCCTAACATGATATAAGGACTTGATACTAATCTTTCATTGTTTTTTAGAACTATACGTGAACTACCACCGAAACAAGCAACGGTGGCTTCAGGGCAACACTTATATTATAGCAAAATTCTAACATGTTAGCCATATCGAAAGGCTAATACCGGCTAATATATAAAAAAAGGTAATGTTCTGTCAAGGGCAGTAAGATATAATTCATCAAATCTTATGCCCTTGATACAGAAATAAATAATTATTATCAATAGATTGTAAAGATATAATAGTTTATTTTACACTATTATATCTTTCAAACAGTTGCTGCTCTATATCTATTAACTTATCTAACCCCAGTGTCTTGAGTTCTTCAATATATTTATCCCAGTTATCAAGCGAAGCTTGGCCCAATGCCAAATTTATTGCAAGTTCGCTGGAATAAGTATTTAAGTTATTTAATATTCTGGTCTTTTCATCAAGCTGTTCTTTACTAGGAATCGAAAGAAAATTATCATTAAAATTGCAGAAATACGGTTTATGATACATCACATCTAAATGATAATTAACTTTATATTCGGGAAGAAGAGCTAATTCTCTTTCAAGGGCATCAATTTGAACTCTTGGAAATACCGTGTCACCATATATATGTCTGCCTCGAGCTTTACGTTGTTTTGCTTGCTCTTCGAAAGTAAGATTTTCACTCAGTAGCTTTATGCCATTTTCTACTTTATAGGTAAAATCTTCAATTCCCCATTGACATAACGTAGCATATTTGTCAGAATATACTATATCAAAAAATGCAATGGCAGCCTCTTGATTTTTACATGCTTTAGTAATAGCATATTTCTGCCATACTAATTCTGAAGGTTCTAGTTGAACTGCAGGAGTAATACCCTCTACCGCCTTTAACGGCATTAAAGGCATATACTCAGCTTTTTCTTGTTTTATCAATGGTTCAAATGCTAATGTGCCCATTGAACTATAATCACTAAGGGAGGCTATCTTATTTTCTATAATTACTTGTTGCTTCTTTTCTCCGCTTACTCCAATAAGACTTGTATCGAGAATCTCTTCTTTTACAAGTTGATTTAAATATTTAAAATATTCTTTTATTCCCGGCTGGTACCATGGGGAAATTACCTTGTTATTTTCAAAATCTATCGCAGTTATACCGGTTCCAAGCCCAAACCACTGTGCAATGGCTCCATTAAATCCTGAAGGATTATAATAAAGAACTTCATCAGCTTTCCCATTACGATTAGCATCTTGTTCACGCATAGTTTTCAGAGCATTAAAATATTCCTCGGCATTTTCTGGTTCTTCAATGTTAAGTTTTTCAAGCCAATCTTTTCTTATAAGCATGGAAAACACTGAGACTCCAGGTTCCGTATTTTTATATGTCATTTTATGCAAATTGCTGAACCAATACATTTTTCCATCAGGAGCAGTAGTAAGTTTTGGTGCTAATGGGAAAATTTCATTATACATTCTCTTAATGTTTCCGTTACTGTAGTTGTCAATAAGAGGATTAAGCTCTATGATAACTTTTTGCTGTGCTAAATTTAATGCTGTAGTATTATCCAAAACAGAAATATTAGCAATATCAGGAAGATTGCTAGCTGATGCCATTCTTGTTTGAATAACTACAGTGTACTGTTCTCTCGGTATAATCTCATACTCAAGATCCAGGTTGGCATCTTCAATCATCTTTTTAAGTTCCTGCCATACTGGATATTCTTCTCTATCTTCGAATTTTATAAACTTGTTTGAACCACTTTGCCCAAGAAGCTTAAGCTTTATTGGTTTATCGCTCTTACTTAAAGTGTCTTTTGAGCCTTCACCCTGCTCAGTTTTAATATCTGATTGATTATCTCCTTCCTTTTCTGAAGTATTTCTAACACAAGCCTGTAGTAATAACATCAAAGCTAAAACAATAGCCATTATTACTGTTACTTTCTTTAAATTTCTTTTCATTTAATAACACCCCTCCTGTTTTTTTATTTTTACGCCATTAAGGCGGAATATACTGGCTATATTACTCTTTTAATGAACCTAACATTGCACCTTTAATAAAATACTTTTGAAAAAATGGATACGTGAAAATTATTGGCAATGTCGTGAATATTATTATTGTATATTTAAGTTGGGTATTTGAAAGCATATTAGCAATAGCATCTTTCACATCTTCCATAGGTAATTCCTTCAAATCTATTGTTTGCTGAACTAAAACTCGCTGCAAATACATTTGCAAAGGATGAAGACTTTCATTAGGGAGATAAACCATTGCGTTAAACCAACTATTCCATATACCTACCATTGAATATATAGCAATGACTGCAAGAATTGGTTTAGATATAGGTACATATATCTTAAAAAGAATATGGAAATTACTTGCACCATCAATAAATGCAGACTCCTTAAGAGATGGTGGTAATGTCATAAAGTATGTTCTAGTAAGTATTATATACCAAATACTCACTGCTCCGGGTATGATAATTGCCATTCTATTATTGTATAAACCTAGTTTACTCATTAATAAGAAACTTGGGATAAGTCCTCCGGCAAAGTACATAGGGATTATAAGATATCGTACAACCCATTTGCGCCCAATAAGGTTTTTGGCAGTTAATGGGTACGCCGCCATAACTGATGTAAAGCAACGTAAAAAAGTTCCGGTTATGACATATATAAAAGTGTTAGCATATGCTTTCCACATCTTCGTATCTCGAAAAATCATCTTATAAGAATCTAAATACAATCCTTTTGGATACAGATTCACCCTCATCGCAGCAACTTCTATAGGGTCACTAATTGACATTATAAAAACATAATACATTGGATAAAGAGTAATTAGACACAAAATCGCTGCTATTATTTGAAAAATTATATCTACTGCCTTTGAGCCTTGTTTGATTTTATTATTGTTGTTTATACCGTTTTTTACCTTAACCATCTTACTCATTTTACCTTATCCTTTCATCATCACTTATTACATTTCTTGAACTCCCATAAAGTTACTTTCTTGGTAGTAACCTAAATAATTAATATCTAGTATTATTTATTCAAAGTAGTTACTCCTACCATAATGCATAATCGCTTCGCTTTCTGCTTATAGTATTAGCAGTATATAACAATGCAAAGTTGATAACTGAAGTGAATAAACCTACTGCAGTGCCATAACTGAATCTTCCACCTAATAATCCATCTCGATACACATAAGTACCTATAACATCTGCAGTATCATAAACAGCAGGGTTATATAACAAAAGTATAAACTCTGAATTCGAACCTAGTAAACCACCTATAGCGAATATTAATAGTATATATATCGTAGGCATTATTGACGGAAGCGTAATATACCACATTTGGTGAAACCTATTTGCACCATCTATTCTTGCTGCTTCATATAGGTTTGGGTCAATAGATGATATAGATGATAAATACAATATACTACTCCAGCCAAAGGATTTCCATATATTTGTTATTGTGTATACTATGGGAAAATACTTTGGTTCAATGTTAAAGTTTATACGATTGCCTCCAAAAAGGGCAATAAGGTCATTTAAAATTCCATCTGTATTAATAAAAGAAATAACCATCCCTGCAACTACAACAGTTGAAATAAAGTGAGGTAGGTAGCTTGCTGTTTGAACGAATTTCTTAAAAAAACCGTTTCCCAGCTCATTAAGCAGCAAAGCAAATGCAATAGGCACCCAGAAACCAAATACAAGTCCATATAAACTTAACAATAGAGTGTTTCTAAACACTCTTACAAAATAAATTGATTTTACAAATTCAATAATATGCTGAAATCCTACCCATTCTACACTACCATCAAATGCTATAAAAGGGCTTCCTGGGTAATAATTCTGGAATGCGATAACAATACCATACATTGGAATATAACAGAAGATAAAAATGTGTATAAGCACTGGAAGCATTATAAGATATAATTCAATATTCTCTCTTATATTCTGAGTTTTATACTTTTTGTGTGTTTTACTAATCTCTTGATGTTGATTAAACTTTAATAAAAAATTGCCCATACATATTCCTCGCATTCAATATAATAAATAATGAAATTTAACAATAATCGATATAATTCGATATAAAGTTAATAAAAAATATAAACTAACTTTCAATAACACATTTAATAATAGGCAACAAAAAGAATTTTTCTGATGTGGAATTCTACATCTCTTGCTATCCCTTGCTGCATTTTTATTATAAAACAACCTTTTTAAAATCTCAATAAACAAATTTCTATACTTGAACAATATTTTCTACTCGAGCATAAAACTGTTGATTTACTTGATTTTTCTATGATTTTTCAGATTTTCACTATGTATTTAAAAGTGCTATTTAAATAAGAGAATTGTTTAGGTGTTTTTAAGCGTAACCCAATATCTTACTTAACATGGATAAGCGTGTAAATGAAATGCACGATTTTGACCATATCTAATCTGTTTGAATATGCGTGATGTTTGGCGTTACCTTGTTTCCTTGCTATGTGCAAAAAACCGGTTTTATCTTTGCAACGATCATCGTTGCGCTTGCACCCATAGCAAGTGTTCATACTTAGACTTCGGATCATGAGAGAAAAACTCTTTTTTTATCCCACTTCAAAGTCTTTTTATTATAATATCTCCATTTTATATTCTTCTCTAATTATCTTTTTCCGTCCCTTTTTCGTTTTTTATCCAACAATATGGATATATTTGATGTAAATTTTGACTCTGCTTCTAATTTGTCTTTTACTTGGGAGCTATCTACGGTAGTTGAACTTTCTCCTACTTGTGATACATCTTTTTCAATAAGTTTATTTTTTATTTGAGAACTATCTTCTACTGTATATTTATCTTCTATCGAAGACTTGTTTTTTACTTCATCTTTTTTTGTCAAATCTGTTTTAGTCAATTTTTTCAGTGTAAAAATAGTTTTTCTGCTGTTTTTTTCCACTATTTCAACTATTTCTTCAGTCACCTTTGAAAAAACTTTATCCCATTTAAGGTTTAGCCTTCTTATTCCTATTTCA
>CAZEYH010000047.1:0-11144 GCA_964515895.1 uncultured Clostridiaceae bacterium
ACGAGTGCAAAAGTGATTGCCCGGATAAAGAAAAGTGCAGCCTTGAAGAATTTAGGTGTAAAACACATGAACTCAATGACATAAAAAGGACTGTAGCAGTTCTAAGCGGTAAAGGGGGAGTAGGAAAGTCTCTTGTTACGTCTTTGCTTGCTGTTATGATGAGAAGAAAAGGCTATCAGGTAGGTGTTCTTGATGCAGACATAACAGGTCCATCCATTCCTAAAGTTTTTGGTGCTGATGATGCAAGAGCCAATATTGGTGAATTCGGTATATATCCTGTCAGAACTCATAATGATATTAAAATTATGTCTATCAATCTATTGCTTGAAAAAAGTGATACACCGGTTATCTGGAGAGGCCCTTTAATTGCCGGTGCTGTAAAACAATTTTGGACAGACGTTATCTGGGGCAAGCTGGATTATTTATTTTTAGATATGCCCCCGGGAACAGGAGATGTTCCTCTTACTGTATTTCAATCTATACCACTAGATGGTATTATCATTGTTACTTCACCGCAGGATCTTGTTTCTTTGATTGTCAAAAAGGCTTATAATATGGCTAAAGCAATGAATATTCCGGTAATTGGAGTTATTGAAAACATGAGCTATGTAGTTTGTCCTGAATGTGAAAAAAAGATAAATATTTTTGGAGAAAGTAAAGCAGAGCAGGTTGCTTTGGAAATGGGTATACCTTTTCTCGGAAGATTACCTATAGACTCTGAACTTGCAGCACTTTGCGATAGCGGCGAAATTGAAAAGTTTGATAAAAATTATATTGATAAATGCATAGAGATACTTGAAAAGAAATTAGATAAATAAACGTATTTTTGAAAGAGGCAAATGCTCGGACATTACAATTGAACTCATTTTAGTATATCTCTGTTAAAAATTAATGTTGGACCACAAAACACGAGCATCTTTGTCTTCTTATAAATAAAAAACCAAGATAATCTGACTAAATGATAGCAATTGGCAAACAATGTAATATAAATAGATACAATTATCTATAATCGTGATATTTTAAAGAAAATAGCTTTTGACAGGAGCGATACTGTAACTATATAATTAATTCAGTGAATAAAGTAAGTTGTAGTTTGCATCCCAATATAGACAGCTCAAATACATACTTCAAAGTTAAATACAATTTTTTGTGATATAAAAAGGAGTAAATTATCGTGATAGACAGTAAACCTGTATTTCTAAATCATAAAGACGCAGCTTTATTAAATAAGAATGCTGTTTTAAATTTTATTAAAAACAATGCTACTGTTTCAAGGACGGATATATGGGAACAAATGGATTTAAGCAGGGCTTCTGTCACGCAAATTGTAAAACAATTAATTAAAGAAGGATTAGTTATAGAAACTGGTTGCGGTGACTCTACCGGTGGGCGAAAACCTCATTTGTTGAGGTTTAATAAGAATGCAAAATATATTTTAGTTTTTGATTGGTACTCAAAATCTTTTTGTATAACCAATCTTGCTTCAGAAGTATTATATAAAAATCCAGTAAAATTAGATGTTAATATAAATCCTCAGGACTTTGTATTAGAAATAGTTGAAGAGGTAAAAAAAGCATTTCATATTAAAAAGCTTAATAATGAAAAAATAATTGGACTAGGTCTAGTAATGCCTGGAATCATTGACCCTATAGGAGGTATTATAAAATTTTCAGCTGAACAAAGATGGAAAAATATTGCTATTAGAGATATGATAGAAGAATCCACCAAGATTAAAACATTTTTGGATAGGCAAGGTAATATGAATGCGGTAGGTGAATATCTATATGGAAAAAACGAAGGAGTAAAGGATTTTGTTCTTGTAGAGATGGAAGAAGATGGTATTGGAATGGCGGTAATAATGAATGGTGAATTGCAAAGGGGTAGCAATTATATGATTGGTGAATTTGGTCATATAAAACTACTAAATAAAGGGCCATTATGTTCTTGTGGAAAAGAAGGATGTTTAGAGGCTATAATAAAGAAATTATTAAGAGAAAATGATAATAAATGGGTAGACGAAGCTGTATACTATATTGGATGGGGAATATCTTTTATTATAGATATGCTGGATCCGAAAGTAATTGTGCTATCAGGGGAATTAGTTGAAAACATGTCGGATGATACTATTCAAAGTATAAAAAAAGTTGTTGTTGAGAATTCAATTGGGATTAAAAGTGAAGAAATAATTATTGAAAAATCAGTATTAGGAAAAAAAGCAGGCATCAAAGGTATAAGTGGATTAATTTATAAGACTATATTTAATGAAATTTAATTAATTTAACACACACTAACTATACATATCAATTATAAACACTAACTTTATTCAGTTAATATAGTTAGTACGCATAAACTATCACTTTCTTATAATTACGTTACAAATAATAATACATCAAATAATTAATTTACCAAAATACTCAAACATAAAAATACAAAATGGCAAGCAAAAAAGGAGGGCAGAGTTGTGAGGTTAAAAAACAAAATTGCTGTAATCACAGGAGCAGGGAGTGGAATAGGATTGGCTGCTGCAAAACTTTTTGCGACAGAAGGAGCAGTAGTGATCATTCTGGAGATTAATACAGCTGCCGGTAAATGTGCAGAAGAATTTATATTAAAACAAGGGGGGAAAGCAAAGTTTATAGAAACTGACATATCTGATGCTAATAGTGTTAGAAATGCTTTTTCTGTAATAGAAGATTCCTTTGGTAGCTTAAATATACTTTATAATAATGCATCTATATTTCTTGGGAAATATGATGGTACTGTTGTTGATGTTTCTCTGGAGACATGGAATAAGGTAATAAGCATAAATCTTAATGGGCTGTTTTACTGCTGCAAATATGCAATCCCATTAATGATAAAAAGTGGTGGAGGTAGTATAATAAATACTTCATCAAGTGCAGGTATAATTGGAATCCCGAATTGTGATGCGTATACTGCATCAAAGGGGGCAACAATTACACTTACACGTTCTATAGCTGTTGAGTATGGACCACAGAAAATCAGAACCAACTGTATAGCACCTGCAGCCATATATACACCTATGGTACGGGAGAGTAATCTTGATGATCCCAATTTTAATGAAGAAGAATTCCTAAAGAAAGGCACACCATTAAGACGTTGGGGAACACCTGAAGATATTGCTAATATAGCCCTTTTCCTAGCATCTGATGAGTCTTCATATATAAATGGTGCCATTATTGTTTCAGACGGTGGAATTACAATATTGTAGTTAATACAAAAGGAGAGAAAAAATTCGCATTATTGCTTTAAGGCATGAATGAAGCAAATTTTATTAAAGACATATTTTTCGAAAGGAGTCCTTTGTAAAATGGATAAAGACTGCATTACTCAAACATTAAACAAATTAAACAAAGAGGTAGTTTATAAAGAACTTGCTAATAAAATACGTATACATTCTTTAAAAATGACTCATAAGGGTAAAAGCGGACATATTGGAAGTATGCTTTCAATGGCGGACATTCTTGCAGTACTTTATGAAAGTATTTTGAAATATGATCCCCAAGATACCTTATGGCATGAACGTGATAGGTTTATTTTAAGCAAAGGTCATGGAGGAGCAGCTGTTTACGCAGTCCTTGCAGAGAAGGGTTTTTTTCCTAAAGAGTGGTTAGATACATATTATTTAGATAATGGTAGGCTTTCAGGGCATATAAGTCACCATGTTCCCGGAGTTGAATTTTCTACCGGTTCTCTCGGACATGGATTGCCTGTAGCAGTAGGAATGGCTATAGCAGCCAAACATGCGAAAAGGAAGAACAGAGTATTTTGTCTCATGAGCGATGGGGATTGCAATGAAGGTTCTACCTGGGAAGCAATTATGTTTGCTGCACAACACAAATTAGATAACTTAGTGGCTATTGTTGACTATAATCGCATCCAGGCGTTGGGACATATGGAAGATGTTATCGAATTAGAGCCTTTCGAAGCAAAGCTTGCTAACTTTGGATGGGCTGTAAAGAAAATCGATGGACATGATTATAAGGAAATAGAAGAAACTTTGACAGTGTTGCCCATCTGTAAAGATAAACCTTCATGGATTATAGCAAGTACAGTTAAAGGAAAAGGTGTAGGCTTCCTCGAGAATACGATAGCCAGTCATTATAAAAGTTTAGATAAAGATGAACTAAAAGAAGCGTTTAATGAATTGGAGGTGCAATAATGAGAAGCACTTTTAATAAAACTCTAATAAAACTCGCCAAAGAAGATGAGCGTATTTTTATGGTACTTGCAGATATAGGATATGGGGAAATTGAAGGTTTTGCAGAACAATTTCCGGATAGATATTTTAATGTAGGTGTTGCAGAACAAAACATGACAGGAGTAGCATGTGGTATAGCTATGGAAGGAAATATAGCAGTTACTTATTCTATTGGTAACTTCCCAACTTTACGCTGCCTTGAACAAATACGAAACGATGTATGTTACCACAATGCTAATGTAAAAACAACTATTATAGGAGGTGGTGTAGCTTACGGGCCACTTGGTATGTCCCATCATTCAACGGAAGATATGGCTATTATGAGAGCCCTTCCCAATATGGTAGTACTTGCACCATGTGACTGTATTGAGGCTGAAGCAGCTGTAAAAGCAATGATAGCGTATAATGGTCCTGTCTATTATAGGTGTGGATATAAGGGCGAAAAAAATATACATTCAAACCCAATAGATTTTAAAATTGGGAAAGCCCTTCAAATTACTGAAGGTAATGATGTAACTATAATATTTGCAGGACCGATAGGCTATAATGTTCTTTTAGCAGCTAAAGAGTTATATTCATATGGAATTCACTGCAGGTTAATTAGCATGCATACCATTAAACCAATTGATGAGGAAGCTATATTAAAAGCAGCGAAAGAGACAGGGTGTATAGTGACAGTTGAAGAACATAATATTATGGGAGGGCTTGGTAGTGCTGTAGCTGAAGTATTAGCAGATCACGGCAAGACTAACATAAAATTCAAAAGAATTGCTTTTCCTGATGTAAACATATCAAAAGTTGGAAGTCAGGAATGGATTCGCTCGCAGTATGGTATGGCTCCGGAACATATTGTAGATACAATTAAAGCACTATTGTAAATACTACGAAAGAATAATTTGCAGTAATTTACTAGGAAAGGGGATTAATATGACAAAAGCAAGGGATAAGTTTTGGATTTTTGGTGTACGACCAGGCCAAGATGATGTATTATTAGGAAATTTAAGACCAAAGATGCGTCCGCGTCATGGCTCTAAAATAACGCCTGCAGAAGCAGCATTTTACCTGGATGTACCAAATATGATAATGGTAAATTGTGAAGGAATTCCTGTTCCATTTACAAGTGAGGCAGAGCAGTACGCATTTACGTTTACACCAATGAAAAAGGTGCTTTGGTCTTCTACCGGTAGCGGAGGATTCCGTCTCGGTAACGAAGAAGAATATATAATCGATTTGTCAAAGCGTTATGATAATATTTGTGGTGCATTCATGGATGACTTCTTTGGAAAATTCCGAAATTATCCTGAACCAGAACGCACTGAAAAGGCTGAGGCACTTTTAAAAGAAATACGTACCGGATTGGACAAAGCTGATCGTCCGATGGATTTATTTGTTGTTTGGTATACTCATGAGTTTGATGTCAATCATAGGTTATTTCAATATATCGATGGTATAACTCTATGGACTTGGAACTCAAGCGAACTCATACAGCTAGAAGAGCGTTTTTCAAAAATTGAAGAAATATTTCCGGACAAGAAGAAACTTTTAGGCATATACCTTTATGATTTTTCAAAAAGGGAAACTATTGAACTTGAACTAATGGAACACCAATGTGAGCTAGGTTTAAGCCTTATGAAGGAAGGGCGTTTAGACGGTTTAATTTTTGAAGCTAACTCTGTTATGGGTGTGGGATTTGAAAACGATAAATGGGTACGAGATTGGATACAGAAGGTAAAGGACACTGATGTTCCAGACTAATATAAGCCTCGAATAATGTTTACACAAAACAAGAAAAATGAGAAAGCATACTAAATATCGGAGAAACATTGCTAATGCAAAGACATTGCAAAATTAATTGGAGTATATTTCAAAAAAAGGCAGACAATAAGGATGTGTTAACAAAATGAATTCTCGAAGAAATTACTATCTGTTAGTTAAAATTATATTATTAATAATTCTTTTGGTTCTAACATCATGTTCGACTATAGAAAAAATTACTACAGATAATATAGATACTAATACAGATAACGTTTCTATGGAAACGGTACAAGAAACAGCACATGAGCAGCTGGTGTTTAGCGAATATAGAACCGAACAAATATTTAATCCAGAAAATCACAATGATAAATTTGCCATATGGTTTTTTTCTTTAGAACATCCAACTCAGAAAATGGGAGATTCAATGTTATTGAGAACACCGGATGGAGTGACTATGTTGATCGATGCAGGTACCCCTGAATGTGGATCGCAAATTGTAAGGTATCTCGAGAAGTTAAGAATAGATAAATTAGATTTTGCTACAGCAACACATGCTCATAGTGATCATGTTGGGGGATTTTATATTATCCTAAAAAACATTCCTATAGACAAAATGTTATTATCAGGGTATAGTGATAATTCAATATCGTATATGAACTTCGAAAACAGTTTAAAAACATCCGATACACAGACTAAGGTTATTAAAGAGGGTGATAGTTTTCAACTTGGTCAGCATGTAACGGTAGAAGTTCTAAATCCTCTGGAAATTGATGATGCCGTTGAGCAAGATAGCTCCATTCCTGCCGTGAACAATAGCTCAGTAGTCTATAAAATTTGTTATGATAATAACACCTTTTTATTTACAGGAGACATATACATAGAGGCCGAACAACGACTTGTTAATAAATACGGGGAAAGCCTTAATGCAGATTTGCTTAAAGTTCCTCATCATGGCTCTGCAAACACTTCCTCATGCATGGAATTTGTAAATAAGGTTTTTCCGTGTATTTCAATAGTAACGCATAACTTAATGCCTAGTAAGAGTCTTTTTGAACGATATGAAAATATTGACAGCAAGGTTTACGTTACCTTACTAGATGGTAATATTCTTGTTACTTCGGATGGTACTAATATTAAAGTAATCACCGAAAAAGATAGAGAAGTAGGTGTTGATAAGCCGGCATGAATAACTTGATATTAAATTTATCAAAGAGTGTAGTGTAGCAGTAAGAGTAATTTATTTTACCACAAACAATATTCTTGAAATTAGAAGTTTTAAGAATACTAAAAAATTAATTTAAATAGGAGGTAAAAACATGAAAAAACGTTATGTATCAATTGTTTTAATTTTATGCCTATTGATTAGCATTTTGGTGAGCTGTACAAAAGGTGGAAAAATTGAAGTTGACAGTTCCCAAAGTGGTGTTACATCAGAAACAGGGCAGCCTACAGAGGTAGGAGATTCAGGACTTAATATGTCAGACATCTCCAACATGACTGCTCCTGGAGTTCTACCAATTGTCGCAGAACCAATTACAATGACTTTAGGGCTTAAGCAGAATGGGTTTGTTATAGACTATGACGATAACTGGCTAACTAAAAAAGTTTTAGAGGATACAGGAATAAGCCTAAAATTTGTACTTTTCCCTACTAATACTACCGAAGCACGACAAAAATTAGAGTTGATGATTTCCTCGAATCAAGAGCTCCCCGAGATATTTCATTTTCCTTTTAGTACAGCCTCACGTCATAAATACGGCAAAGATGGTATTTTATTACCACTTAATGATTATTTCGAAAAGTATGCACATTTCTACAATTTAACTACGCTTTCTGAAGAGGAACGTGAAGATATTAGGGTTCGGGGCACATCACCGGATGGTAACATATATACATTTACAGGATATATAAATAATCTTGCAGATATACCATTATGTACTTGGTATATTAACCAAGCATGGCTTGATAAGCTAGGACTCGAAAAACCAAAAACTACTGATGAGTTATATGATGTCTTAAAAGCCTTTAAAGAGAAAGATCCAAATAGGAATGGAAAAAAAGATGAAATTCCACTCATTAGCAGTAGTGGATGGAATGGTAATATTTATTATCTTTTAATAAACTCATTTATTTATTATGAGCCGAGCTACCCATTTACTGTAGAAGATGATGGTACCCTTTCGGTTACTGTTATAAAAGATGAATATAGGGATGCTTTGCGCTATATGAGTAAACTCTGTAAAGAAGACTTATTATCACCACTAACATTTACTTTGAAAAATGATGGGCTTAAGGCTATGTTATCTCTTCCAGAGGAAGAAGATTCTTATGTTGGCATGTTTGGGGGGACTCCTACTACACTTTTCGATGCTGAAAATGAAAAACCCTTCGAATATGATGCACAGCCACAGGTAAAGGGCCCTAACGGCATAAGTTGGGTTCCACAAAGGGGTGCAACCTTGCAGCATTATACCGCCATATCCAAGTATTGCAAAAACCCGGAGATTGCTTTCAGGCTATTTGATTATTTTACTGACCCCAAAATGAGCCTTACCAACTGTAACGGGGTGCCGGGTGAACATTGGCTTTACAGGCCTGATGATCCCGAATTATTTGATAAAACATTTCCCTATACAGGTAATATTTTAGGCTATACACCTTTATTCAGTCAAATACCGGGTGTTCCTAATCCATGGACAAACCAAAACAAAACGATATGGAATGTACAGTTTTGTTCAATATTACCCCTTAATGTATACTCTGCCCTTGGCGGCATTGAACCTATACCCACATACTATGAGGAAGCTAAGGAAAAAGGTTTTAAACCTGTTACTCATAGACGATATATGATATTTACTTGTTGTAAAGAAAAGGTAGGAAGAAATCCGGACAAAGTAGTTAAAACCCTTATTTATACCGAAGAAGAACAAAATGCTATTGCTGATATATCAGCCTCTATTAATGGCTATATTAAAGAAGCAATAGCACTATTTTGCACTGGTGCTATGGATATTGAAAAAGATTGGGATTCATATGTACACAACCTTGAAAGCATAGGCCTTGATGAATACCTCAAAACAGCACAGGCTGCATATGATAGAATGTATAAATGAAGAAGTAAGTAGCTTTGTCCTAAAAATGGGTGGGCAAACATCCACCCATTTTAAAAATAAATACTTTCGAAAAATTGGGGAGTTTAAATCTGCTTATTTCAATGATTATGGTATCTGGAGGAATACTTAATGAGTATTTTAATGAATAAAGCAAAAAGACAAAACAAGAAGGGCAGTTTTAAAAAACATTGGCAACTCCATTTATTTTTATTGTTGCCAGTAGTCTATGTATTAATTTTTAGGTACTATCCTATTTATGGAGTTCAGATAGCTTTTAAACAGTTTAACCCTGCTAAAGGAATATTGGGAAGTCCATGGGTAGGACTAACACATTTTAAAACCTTTTTTAAATCTTATCAGTTTAAAAGGGTTATTACTAATACACTTAGCATTTCACTTTATTCCCTTTTAGCAGGTTTTCCCTTACCGATAATATTTGCATTATTTTTGAATGCCTTACCTAACCAACGGCTTAAAAAATTCATTCAAACAGTTACCTATATTCCCCATTTTGTATCGGTTGTAGTTATTGTCGGAATGATGGTACAAATCCTGAACCCTGTAACGGGACTTTATGGTACTGTACATAGGATGATTCACGGGACAGGTTACCCGAAAGACTTGATGGCATCACCAAGTGCTTTTATTCATCTCTATATATGGTCAGGAATATGGAGACAGCTAGGTTGGAACTCAATCATTTATATAGCAGCATTGGCAGGTATAAATCAAGAGTTAATAGAGGCTGCAATAATTGACGGGGCTTCTAGGTGGAAAATAGTCCTAAATGTAGAATTGCCAAGCATTTATCCGACCATCGTTATTCTTCTAATTTTACGTGTAGGTTCTATAATGGATGTTGGTTTTGAAAAGGTTTATCTAATGCAAAACACTTTAAACCTAGCAAAATCTGAGGTCATATCTACTTATGTATACAAGGTTGGAGTTGCTGCTGGTCGCAGTAATTTCTCATTTGCGTCCGCCGTAGGACTATTTAATTCTGTTATAAACTCCATTTTATTAATTCTTGTAAATACTATATCCCGTAAATTAGGCGAAACAAGCCTTTGGTAAAGGAGGTTAGTGATGAATAAAATGACAGATATTAAATTTCAAAATTCAATTGAAGATAAAATATTTTATGTGATAGCAACGAGTTCACTAGTGATATTTCTTTTATTGGTTTTATATCCAATCATATATATAATATCGGCTTCATTTTCTTCCGGTAGGGCAGTGTCGACCGGACGCGTTATACTTTGGCCAATAGAACCGAATATAGAAGGATATAAGGCAATATTTAAACATAAACAGATACTAACAGGTTTTAAAAATACTATCTTTTACACCTCTGTAGGTACTCTTATAAATTTAGTTATGACGCTGTTTGCAGCTTATCCTCTTTCAAGAAATGATCTGAGATTTAGGAAGGCTTACATGTTCTACTTTGTTTTTACTATGTACTTTAGCGGTGGACTTATACCAAGTTATATTCTAATGAACCAAATAAAATTTATTAATACGGTTTGGGCAATGATAATTCCCGGTGCTGTAAGTGTCTACAGGATTATAGTAACTCAAACATTTATTAGATCCAACATACCACAGGAATTATTAGACTCTTCCCAAATTGATGGGTGTTCAGATGCAAAATATTTTTTTGCGATAGTTTTACCTTTATCAAAGCCTATTATAGCAGTAATGGCACTATACTTCGCCGTTGGTCACTGGAATGCATATTTTAACGCGATGATTTATTTAAATGACCCTAAGTTGCAACCCTTGCAACTAATTCTCAGAACGATAATAGTTGAAAATTATGTTAATCTTAGCGATATTCATGATGCTGAAACTATTGTTGCTTTAGAAGGAATTTCAAACCTTTTGAAATATTCCCTTATTGTTGTAACTTCGGCACCGGTTATTATGATATACCCATTTATACAGAAATATTTTGTTAAAGGTGCTATGGTCGGATCAATTAAAGGGTAATTTAATATTTACAATTACTAAGCAACGTAAATTAAAGAACTAACTGCGACATCTAGAAAATGATT
>CAZEYH010000048.1:0-10662 GCA_964515895.1 uncultured Clostridiaceae bacterium
GTCTTTGAGCCTTATCAATTTGCATGCCCGGGAAAAGAACTTGTATTCTCAAGTGATCTTCCTCATTAATCATAATACTTATATTTTCATTTCGGCTTATTATGGTTGCACATTTTCTTTTGCTGGCAGCTAAGTCTGGGCTTATTAAATGTTTTTCTACAAGCATTTGTTTATCAAGGTCACCCAAGTTTTCCATATTAACAAACAATAGGTTTCCGATTTCTTCATCTTTACAATCAAAAATGGTATCCTTAACCTTACCAATAATTTCCTCTGCTTGCTTGTCACCCATTTTTGAAGGAAATGGATATTCACTGAAATTTCTCGCAAGCCTCACTCTACTTGTTGCTATAACATCACATTCGGGTCCTATATTTAAATTTCCATTCATTTTAAACCCACCTCCAGACTTTTTATTTTATCCCTTATCTCAGCTGCTTTTTCATATTCTTCCTTTTCAACAGCTTTAATAAGGAGCTCTTTCAGTCTAGAAATTTCTCTTGAAATAGATATACTTTTTGAAAGCCTCGCCGGAACTTTTCCGTTATGCTCTATACTTCCCTGTAATCTTCTTATTAAAGGATTTAAGTTATCATCAAAGACAACATAACAGTTATTGCACCCTACTTTTCCGGTACGTTGAAATTCTTCAAAGGTCATACCGCATTTTTGACAACTCATTGTTCTTTGCGACTGCTGCACATATGGCTGTTTTTCGTTAAAACCTAAAAGGCTGGCAAAAAAGCCGCTTATATTCAGAGGAAGTCCAAAACCATGTCCGCCTTTTTCTTCAGCACATTGGTGACAAAGATGCATTTCTACCTTTTTATTATTTACTATTTGGGTAAAATGTACAGTTGCAGTTCTTTTATTACAAATTTGGCACTGCATTAAATCACTTCCTTTATTTATTGCCTGTTATTAATATTTATATTACTACCAGGTTAATAGTTTATACTATTAGACTTACAAGCATATTTTTCAATATTCCAGATCTTAATTTATCACGCACATTTGAAGGAACAATACTTAATACTTTATCACTAATTGCTGCCTTAAGTAGCAGAGCATCTCTTTCTGATATAATATCATAATCTATAAAATTCTTAATAAATATCTCTGCCGATCGTTGCGTAATATCGTCTCCCATAGAATTAATAATATGCATAAGGTAGTTAGAAGGCGTTGAGAAATTTACTCTTTTTATTTTTATATATCCGCCGCCCCCTCTTCTACTTTCGACATAATATCCTCTTTCGCTAGTAAACCTAGTATCTATAACGTAATTTATTTGGGATGGTACACAATTAAAATAGTTGGCCAGCTCATTCCTTTGCAGCTCAAAAACCCCATCCATCTCTTCTATCATTTGCTTAATAAAATCTTCTATTATATCACTTAATCTCGCCATAATGCATCACCCTTACTATTTTTTCTTATGTTTTTTGCTGTTCTTGACTTTCTTTGACCTTCAATAATATTATAAATCATTTATGTAATTAATGCAATAGGAAAATACGCTTGATATTTTTAAGTTACAGGTCATAATAAATTAGTGCCATTTAAATTCTATTTAAATGGCACTAATACATATTAACAAATTTTTACCTCTACGTCATCAATTTTAGTGTGTTAACATTACTTAAATTTCTTAGATTTTACTCCTATATTCTGATCTTAACTTTCTTCTTCTTCTTCCACTTCCCTCTTAGCTTCTTCAATAATTTTTTGACTTATCGCAGGAGGTACTTCTTCATATCTCTCAAACCACTCTTTAAATGATCCTCTTGCCTGGGTCATAGATCTTAAATCAGTAGCATATTTAAACATTTCAGCTTGAGGTACTTCAGCAATTATCTGTTGAGTGCCATCATGTTGAGGATTCATACCCAAAATTCTGCCTCTTCGCTTATTCAAATCTCCAATAATATCTCCCATATAAGTATCAGGTACATTTACTTCAACATGCATAATTGGTTCTAGAAGTGTAGGTGAAGCTTCTTCTAGTCCTTTCTTATATGCAAGACTGGCAGCAATTTTAAAGGCCATTTCAGAGGAATCTACAGGGTGAAAAGACCCATCTACAAGGACTGCCTTAAGATTAACAACTGGATATCCTGCTAATACTCCCCTTTCAATGCTTTCACGAAGGCCCTTCTCTACAGCCGGGAAATACTGCCTTGGAACAGCACCACCAAATATTTTTTCTTCAAAAGTCAGATCTTCTGTTTCACCAGGTTCAAATTCAATCCAAACGTGTCCATATTGACCATGACCACCTGTCTGTTTTTTATGTTTACCTTCAGCTTTAACTTTCTTTTTTATAGTCTCTCTATAAGGTATTTTGGGGTCAATTAAGTTAACTGAAACACCAAATTTGGATTTTAACTTACTCACAATAACATCTATATGTTGTTCTCCTACACCTGAAATAAGTGTCTGACGTATCTCGCTATTTATTTCAACTTTAAAAGTTGGATCTTCTTCCTGTAACCGTTGCAAACCTAAACTTATTTTCTCCTCATCACCTTTAGATTTTGGCTCAATAGCAAGAGTTATAGAAGGTTCAGGGAAAACTATTTTATCTAATACAACAGGTTTGGATGTATTAGACAAGGTGTCATTAGTATTGGTATTCTGTAATTTGGTAACTCCTCCGATATCGCCTGCAATTAATTTGTCAACAGATATCTGCTTTTTACCTCTTAAAACAAATAGTTGCCCAATTTTTTCAGTTTTCTCTGTAGTGGAATTATATAAAACACTGTCAGGAGTCATAGTGCCTGAGTATACTCTAAAAAATGTTATCTTTCCTACAAAAGGATCAGCTATTGTTTTAAACACTAATGCTGATAAGGATTCATCTTCCGATATTTTTAGTTCAATAGTTTCATCACTGCTTGCCTTTTTAGCTTTAACAACAGATAAATCAGCAGGAGAAGGTAAATATTCAATAATTGCATCCATAAGGGATTTGACGCCCAAATTGTTTATTGCGGCTCCACATAAAACAGGTACTATCGAACCTTCTATTATTCCATGGCGCAAACCTTTATTGATTTCTTCTTGGGTAAATTCTTCCCCTGAAAAATATTTTTCAATAAGCTCTTCATCTGTCTCAGCTACTGCTTCAATTAATGTTTCCCTTAATTCAGTTACTTTGCTGCTCATATCCGAAGGAATATCTATTTCAACTATTTTGTCTTTTTCATACTCTTTTGCTTTCATATTAACTATATCAACAATACCTGTAAACTTTTCATTTTTAATAATAGGTATTTGAAAAGCAATTACCTTATTGCCGAAAGTCTGTACCAATTCATCAAATACTTCAAAATAGTCAGCATTTTCTTCATCAAGTTTGCTAATGTAAAACATTTTCGGCATACCACAATCAGTAGTATATTGCCATGATTTTTCTGTACCTACAGCTACTCCACCCTTAGCAGGAACAAGAATTACACCACTTTCTGCAACTCTCAAGCCTTGCTTTAATTCACCGATAAAATCAAAAAAACCGGGAGTATCTATTACATTAATCTTGTGTTCTTTCCACTCACAAGGAGCTATGGCGGTGTTTATAGAAATTTTTCTTTTAATCTCCTCCGGATCAAAGTCAGTTGTAGTTGTCCCATCAGGTACTTTACCAAACCTATCCAAAACACCTGTGTTAAAAAGCATTGCTTCGGCCAATGTAGTTTTGCCTGAACCTCCATGGCCCAATAAGCAAACATTTCGTAATTTACTTATAGTATAATCTTTCATATTATAAACTCTCCCCCTTAATATGTATTTTCAGGATTTTAAGTATTACTATTACTATTATCACTAATAGATTTTCCTGCTTCTTTGTTCTATTACTTTATAACTCCACAGGCTTAAATTCCGATAGTATCTATCGTATTTTCTTCATTCTTATATAAAACTCATTATATAAAGAATTATACCCAATATATATCTGAAATTATTACTAAAATACCTAAATATTATTTTTTTTGGTACCAACTCTTATTAGCTATTTATTATAACATAGACGCAATTCGCCAATCGGATTGCTTCACAACGTTTCAATAAATGCATAGAGATAAAACCACCAAGGTTTTATTTCCTTAGTCGCATTTATTATAACATACAAGTTCTAGTTTTGAATAGTACTTTTTTAAAATGGTTATTTTTTCATATAAACTATATTCTACGAACGCATTATACAAATGCACCCTACACATACTATTGACATTTAATTTTCCCCATTGTAAAGTAAAATTAATAATTAAGTTTTATTTATAATCTTTGTATTTTGTAGTATGGTAATATGGAAAAATAATTTTAATCAAAGGACTTATGCAAGCTTATATAAAAGCACAAGAATTATACAAAAGCGGTAATTAAGGGTGTTTACAAGAGCTTTAGGTAGAAAGGAAGGATTATAGAATGATAATTGTAATGAGGACCGATTCTACAGGCAAAGACATACAAAATATATCAGAAATTCTTGAATCACTAGGACTTGGTGTCCATATTTCAAGAGGCACTGAAAGAACGATAATAGGTGTCATAGGGGATAAACAGCTACTAAATAATATTCCTATGGACCTAATGCCCGGAGTTGAGAAACTTGTCCCTATTGTTGAATCTTACAAACTAGCCAGTAAAGCTTTCTGTCCGGAACCAAGTATTATTGATGTGAATGGTGTTAAGATCGGTGGTAAGGAACTGATTTTGATGGCAGGGCCCTGTGCTATTGAGAATCAGAATCAAATAATAGAAGCTGCTTTTGCTGTAAAAAGGGCAGGAGCAAAAATCTTAAGAGGTGGGGCATTTAAACCTAGAACTTCTCCATATAGTTTTCAAGGACTAGAAGAAGAGGGGTTAAAAATGCTAAAGGAGGCTTCAGAGGCTACAGGACTTCTAACAATAAGTGAAGTAACCGGTGAGAAATCACTAGAAATTGCTGAAAAATATGTAGATATGTTGCAGATAGGTGCTAGGAATGCCCAAAATTTCCAGCTTCTAAGAGAAGTAGGACGTTCCAAAATCCCTGTGCTCTACAAGCGTGGTCCTTCAACAACAATTGAAGAATGGCTAAACGCTGCTGAATATATCATAAGTGAAGGCAATTATAATGTCGTCTTATGCGAAAGAGGAATAAGAACTTTTGAAACTGCCACAAGAAATACTCTTGATATAAGCGCGGTTCCTGTTGTAAAAAATTTAAGCCATCTTCCGATAATAGTAGATCCCAGCCATGCAGCCGGCAAAGCCCAATATGTAAAGCCTCTTTCAAAAGCTGCAATTGCTGCAGGTGCAGACGGACTGATAATTGAAGTACATCCTAATCCCCTTTGTGCCTTATCCGATGCATCTCAGCAACTTCAGCCAAAAGATTTTGATAGTTTGTGCAAAGATATTGGGAAAATTGCGCCCATAATGGAGAGAGAATTCAGGCATGGTAGTGAATGAAAAATACTGTACAAAAGATATACAAAATAAAAAGTTTACCATAATAGGGTTAGGATTAATAGGAGGATCTCTTTCTAAGGCATTAAGACAACGTCTTGATGTCCTAGATATTACTGCAATTGATAAAAATACCGGCTCATTACTTCAGGCATTAGAGGACAATAGTATTACGAGGGGATTTACCGAAGTAAATGAACATGTATTTAATTCTGATATTATTTTCCTTTGTACCCCCGTAAGAAATACTATCGAGTATATTGAAGGTATTTATAAAAAAACAAAGCCGGAATGTATAATTACAGATGTTGGAAGTACAAAGGTTGAAATTATAAACTGTGTAGATGGTCTCCCCAACCCTCCCCGTTTCATTGGTGGTCACCCTATGACAGGTGCAGAAAAAACAGGATATCCCTCTAGTTATCCCCATCTTTTTGAGAATGCATATTATGTTCTGACTCCTTCAAAAAGCACAAATGATGATTGTTTGGATTTTATGATAGAACTTATTAAGGGCATAGGAGGTATCCCTGTAGTAATTGATGCACAGGTCCATGACAGAGCAACAGCAGGCATAAGCCATGTACCACATATTATTGCATCTGCTTTGGTGAATTTAGTTAAAGAAATGGATTGTTCCAATGGAAAGATGCAAATGTTAGCTGCTGGTGGTTTTAAAGATATTACACGAATTGCTTCTTCAAGCCCTGAAATTTGGCAAAATATTATTTTAAGCAACAAAGAGCAAATAGAGGATATACTTCATGTTTTCATTAATAATCTATCTAATATTTTACAATACATCAAAGAGGGCAGGGAAAAGGAGATATACTGTTTTTTTGAGTCTGCAAAAGATTTTAGAAATACTTTTGCAGAAGGGAAAAAAGGACCAATTAGCCCTATTTACCAACTTACTGTTGATGTAGTTGATAAACCCGGCATAATCGGAGAAATTGCTACCATTCTCGGGAAAAGCAATATTAATATTAAAAACATTAATGTCTCTCATAGTAGGGAATTTGAGCAAGGTTGCCTTATTATTTCACTACCGGATGAAAAAAGTATAAACAGAGCATTTAATTTATTATGCTCTGCCGATTATAAAGTTTATAAACGAACATGAAACTGATTTATTTGTTTTTCTTTGACTCTTCAGTTATTCTCTTTTCATTTAACTTATATCCTAGAACCATGAGACTATCACTCAAATGAACATTTTCTACAATTATATCATCGTAGGGTAACTTCAGATCCATTGCAGAAAAATTCCAAAGGCCCTTTACACCAAGAGAAGCTACCTTTTCTGCTACTTCAGGAATATGCTGATAAGGAACAGTGAGTATGGCTATGTCCACTCGACTGCTTTTTGCAAATTCATCTAACTTATCCATATGGTATATTTCTACATTTCTGATTTTATTACCAATTAATTTAGGGTTAATGTCAAATATCCCTACCAATTTGAATCCTCTTTTTTCAAAATTTTCATAATTAGCCAGAGCTTGCCCCATATTACCGGCACCAATAATAATTGTATGAAAATTATTATTTACGCCTAGTATATTACCAACTTCTGTATACAAGGACGCAACATTATACCCATATCCTTGTTGTCCAAACCCACCAAAGCAGTTTAAATCCTGCCTTATTTGTGAGGCAGTTATATCCATTCTTTGGCTTAATTCTTTAGAAGATATTCTTTCTATATCCATCTTAAGTAAATCCGATAAATACCTATAATACCTAGGTAAACGTCTGATGACGGCAATTGACACTTTTCTGTTGAAACTCATTGGTTTCCCCCTTCTTGTATATTACAATTCTCTACATTTTATTGTTTAAAAAATTTTGTATTTGCTATTAAAGTGGTAATAAATAGTAAGCAAAAATGTATTTTTTACCATAATATATTAATACTGTATTGAGTATTCAAATTATATCATCATTGTTATTTTTTTGTCAACCTATTGATTTGTATTATCTTGAATCTACAATATTTGCAACTACAATATTATAAAGAGGGCTGATTAGTCTACATCCTTAAAATAGTTAAGTATACCTGTTTTAATTGCATTAGCAATATTATTCTGGTATTCATCCGTTCTAAGCTTTTTTTCTTCATCAAAATTTGATAAAAACCCACATTCAACTATTACTGTTGTTGTTTTTATGTCGCATAGTATTACTATAGGTTTTTGTCCCTTTGGAGGTTCTTTTACCATCGCTACTCTTTTGTTTGTGGGATCAACATCTTTTTTAAGAGCATTTTGGATGCTGTTGGCAAGTTTTTCACTATCATTGGAATTAGGCGGATAAAAGACCTGAGCACCATAGTATTGGGTCTGAGGAAATTCATTTAAATGAATGCTTACTACAATATCTGCATCACTTTCATCCATTATCTTTTTTCTTCGTGTTAAATCCTGCTTTCTTTTTTGATAAATACTAGTAGTATTCTCATCATATTCAAGAATATCTTCTGTTCTTGTCATAATAACTTTGTAATTTTGTTTTTCGAGTAGCTCCTTTAATTTAAAAGCAATTTTAAGATTTACATCTTTTTCTTTTAGTCCACTGTATTCACTAACTGCCCCCGGATCCTCCCCACCATGTCCAGGATCAAGAATTACTGTCCTTTGCTGGCTGCCTTCTTTCATTACCGGAACATTTCTGTTCTCAATTATCTCATTACTTATATCACTAGTAATATTGTTACTATTAATGTTTAAACTAAATATCGCTAGTAATAATGTAAAGATCAGGCACACTAATGCAACACTGCTTTTTTTTAGTATTACTATCATAATTAAATCCCGTCCCTTTAATCTATTTTACTATATTATTATTCAGGAACAGGTTTAATATATGCAAAGATAATAGATAATTCTCAATGCAATCTTGAATCTAGCGAATCACAGTATTTAATATCATCCATATTTCCGCCAAGATCCTCAACTGCTTTTTTTATTTCATAAAAAGTTTCTCTATTAAGTTTATTCAAATTCTTTCTTGTATATCCTCTTAAAGTAGTTACGGCCCTACCATCACCATATACAGCTAGACATGATGAACCTACTATTTTATTATCTATATTTAAGAATGTATTCTTTAATGTCCCATATATTCTATCCGACCTATTTTCTTTTCCTATTTCAGCAAGAGCCATAACCATATATTCATGATTTTCGTTATATCCAACGGTATTTTCCAGTATCTCTATTAATGGTTGTATTGCACTGCTTCCTATTGAAACAAGAGCATCCCTAATATTTGTCCTGTACATTTCCACAAATCCGTCTATATCATCTCTTTTTCTATTTTCTAAATCATCCACCATGCTTGCATCATAAAAAATTATAGGAATTCTTTGTAGTAGCCCAATAAGTGGAGCTATAGCTTCTTTAGCTTTCCAGCTTCCTAATACTTCAATTGCAGTTAAAGATATAGTAATATGTTCAATAATATTTTCAGGAATACTACCTGATGTAATAAGCATTTCCTGGAAGTATGAATTAATGTTATCAATTGCTAATCTTATTATCCTGTCAATAGACTTGACACCATAACTCTTAAGTTTCTGCAAAAAAACATCAGGCATTTCGTAATCGCTTTTTATGGAATACAATCTGAATATATCAATAAGAATATTCAGATCTTCTATTTTGTTAAAAAATTCCCAAGGTGTAATATTCTCAAGTTCTGTAACAGGAGTTTCATTCCATTCCTCATAAAGCTTGTCTCTGTATATAAATACTTTACGAATTTCTTGTGTAGAGCCTGAAATAATTTCCCTACCCATATTATCCAACATATGGAGGTTATATTCTTCTGTGTAGAACTTATCTCCGGTCAACTCTTTCATATCATTATTTAGTTGATTTTCAAGTGCCTCACCTAATTGAATGCTTTCTTCAGGATCGAATTTGTTTTTTATTGCTTCTTTTAGATACATCTCTGTTCCTCTTCTAAAAAGATTATTATAGCTTTCTATTAATATTTCAGCATCTTGAAGTATTTTGTTTTTTTCTACCAACCAATCTTTCACTTTTATAAGCCTCCTACAGAATTTCCTTATTATTCCCTATTAATATTGTCCTATACCTTTTAAACCTTTTAACTTGTCCTATACTTTTGGCCTTCTCTTTTTCTTTTTTTTCTTGGTTTGTTCAGCCTCTTGCCTTGCTGGATTCCATGGTGAAAGCTCCTGTTTTTTTTCATAAGTTACTTCTTTCTTCAAACCTAGAATCTTTCTCAACTCGATACCGTAATAACCCGCCATATAAGCAACCATTGACAATAACGGAACAATTAATAATGTTACAATATAGCCAATTATTGTTTCTCCAAACAACCTAATTGAAAAATATAAAGGTCCTAATAATATATTATCAACAATAGCCCTTTTAAGGTTATTAAATACAGGTTCTTGGAAGTTTACTAAGTATGAAATAATTTCAATAATGATAATCGGTGAAAATCCTATTAATCCAAAAACCAAACCTTTAAGTGGATAAGGATTCAAGTCATATTGAGGTCGTTTTTCTTTTACTGCCAGATGCCATAAATCTGTATACAGCATTAACACCATTAGTAAAAACATAATAAAAGAATATAGCGGCAACCATTTAGTAAAATTTTCACCAGTTATTGCAATAAAAGTATAAAGTAAAATTACATAAATCAAAAGCGCTGCTGCATAATCTCCTAAAATTTTCAAACCGCCTTTAATGTGGTTCTTAAGCATGAACTATTCCTCCAAATAAAAATTAATTATTAATTCATTTTTTCACTGTATTATTCAGTTGAATTACAATTTTAAGATTCAATTATAGTTTTATTATAGTATACATTCTTTCATTTTGAAAGGAATATTTTTCATAATAAATTAACATAGGGAATAATAAATATAAATAGGTAGCAATTATAAATATCTTTTTTTCTTCAGTTTCGAGACATTCCCATATTAGTTTTTAAAATCTGTGTATGGTAGGTGTATATCTTTTAGCTTCTAGGTATTTAAGTTGCCATTTAGCCTCTGCGATAATCCATGAGAATTTTTATTTTTACTCCATAAGCACGAGATCACCCTCGCCGTTCTTGGTAAGAAAAACCGGCTCTCCTGTAGATTTGCACAAAGCTGCAATTTCATTATAGTTTTGTCGGATACTTGCGAATGGTTTAAAAAGCCCCAAAACCTATTGTTTT